>JAEZKL010000101.1 GCA_023415475.1 Bacillota bacterium
TTATTAGATCTTCTATGAGAATGACTCACAGCGATTCCAAAGTGAGCACCTTTATCACATATTGAACATTTAGCCACCGAAAGCACCTCCTTAGGTTTAATTATAGACCCAATTGGCCCTACAAACACATTTATTCTATCAGAATATGAAATATAATGCAAGCATAAATTTGCATACATGGTAAAAGATTAAGATAATTAATCATAAACAAAGGCCGAGTGGAACGAGGAACTTTGCAATTATAGAAGTACTGAAAGCCCATGGGCTTTCAAAGGACTTCTGTAATTGTAAAGTCTCGCGCGCAGCGCGAAGCCTTTGTTTTTATCTCACTCTGGCTTTACTTCTTGTTTTCACCCTATTCATGCATCGTGGCTTCTGCCTGACTCTTCAACACCTCTTCGACCTTCTCATCCATCTCGTCCTTCTTCTTGCCACCCTTAGTGAATTTATTGACTATATCCGGAACCATGTCAAAAATCTTGGTTATGCTATCCTGATCCTTAATATTTACCACCTTGGAGGAACCGTTTTGAATCACTAGCAAGGAGCTGGGGCTGATCTTACCGCCCATACCACCGCCGGCATTGTTCTTAGCATCTCCGGCAAAGGCACCGGCAGCCACACCAAAGCTAACTTCTACTAAAGGTAAAATAATGGTTCCGTCATCAAACTTCACGGCATCCCCAACAACAGTCTTCGTTGTCAAAAAGCTATCCATGCCCTTAAATAAGGACTCTACGGTTGAATTAAAATTGTTCTCCGCCATTTATAACGCCTCCTTTAATATCATAAAGTTGTTTTTTAGTTGTTTAAACTTTTTATCTAATATAAGCTTAACTACTATTATAAGAATTGTAACTAATCTTATTCTTCCCCTGGCAAAATGCTCACCCTCCAATATATTCCGTTCAAAATCCGGTGTAATCTGTATCTTATCCCCATAAAAGCTGTACAAGATACTCATGGCCCCGAGTGCTTGTCCTGTAGAGCAAGGATCTCCGGTTCCAAAGATCAGCTTAGATTTAAGCTTTGTCGGTAAAACATGCTTTAACAGTCTTTTCAAACTGGAGAAGGTAAGATGCATTCCTTCCTTATTCAATTCGTCTCTCAAAAAATTCAATATCAAGTCCAGCTTATTTCGAAATGATGAAATTGTTGCAAAGATTCGTAATATCTTCGCCTTCCACTCTGATATGGTGGAAACTATTTTATCTCTGATTCTTCTAATACGCTCCTTTAGCTTTTGAAAGAACGACTTATGCTCCAGCCTATCCCTGAGAATAGAAACATTGTTGATCCTGCTATCTTTCTCTTCAACCGTGTTCTTAATCTTAGTAGTATCTGCTGCTTTTGGCATCATTGCACTCTCGACAGTCAGGTTGTTACCCTCCGGAGCTTTCGCTGATGACTTAACCGTTTATTCCGGAGCTTCTGATGAGGCTTCTTTGGCTCTCTTCCTCTTAGCTTGCTCACTCAAGTCCTCTTTCCTGTTTGTGGCCTTCTTGTCTGCTACCTTCTTCCTTGCTGTCTTCTTCTTTGCTGCCTTCTTCTTTGTATCCTTTGGCTTCTTTGGTCTAAGATTATCATAGACTATAAAACCAAATAATCTGGCCTGAATATGCATCAGTCCCTCTATATGGGAACAGCTTAGATGAACGATATGCAATAACCAATTGACTCTACCCTTCAGGTAAAACAAATCCTCACCGTGCCGGGCTGCCACTTGGTACCTTATCGGAACAAACAGGGTTGTCAGTAAAATCAACAGGATTAGTCCGAGTACACATAGCAATAGTATCCCAATTATTTTTAATAGTAATAAAATTAAATGAAGCATTCTTATATACTCAACCACCCGTCACGATTATTGTTTACATGAATCGAAATATAATCCTTCCGTGTCCATCCTTACCATTCTCAAGTTTTCCTATGTAAAATAAGTACGGACATCAAACTCTCCTGTCTTGTTATAAACCTCCATCAGCAAATCATGGACCAAGTCCACGGCCTCTTGTTTACCGCAGGCCAAACCGATGATTTTAATCTCAGATTTCTTATAATGTGGAAATAAAAGTTCATTTGCCTCGTAAATATCAAACAGATTACTTGGATGGGAAGCAAAGGCTATGCAGTATACCCCAAAGGTAGCTTCCCTGTTATCTATGGAAGCGATGACCTTGTCCTTCTTTTTCTTCATTTTATCACCGACATAAAGTCGCGAATTCCATAAAATCATACTTAACCTCATCATGCTTCTTCACGGCATCTCTAAAAGCTCGGAGAACAAAGGTGCTTGCTCCATAAAGCTGCTCATGATCTCCGGCTCCGATTGCATTATCTTGCTTAAGTATACCACATATTACCAAAAATAATACAGTATTATTCAGACATTATCTCATTAATTATCTCAATACAAGCCGCTTTCTCATACATATCAGAGCAACGGTCAATGCTATAGCGTACATAATCCATAACTTCTTTATGATCCTTGAAGAATACCGGCATCCTGCTCAGGGTATTGGCCATAATGGCACGACTAACCACCTTATTCTGGTTACCGAACAACGCTTCCAGCTCTTCTATCAATGTCTTTGTTTCGGCCTCAAGTAAAGCTTCCTCCACTATATTTTCCTTCTGCTCCTCATCCAGGTCGATGAACAAGCTGCTCGATAAGAGTTTCTGGGTTCTTAATAGTATCTGAAGCAGCTGATCCAGCATCATACTCTTCGTCAGCTCCTGGTGTGTATGCTCTACTTCATACAATGCATCCTCTAAGAGCGTAAGCTCATAGGATAATTCCTCCTGGACACCCTCCATATCAGAAAATCGGTCAATGAGCTCCTCATTCAGCTCTGCTTTATTGGTCTTTGTGAAGGCATCATTTATCTCCTGAATAATATTGATAGCGGTATCTCCCGCCACTCTAAAATCATTATCTGCCATTCCTGCGTAGGTGGAGCACAGCAGTATTGCATATACTTCATTTACAATTTCCTGAAGTCCAAAATAGATCGTAGAATCGATCTCAAGCATAAGAGTTGCAACCTGTAAAGCACTCACACATTGATCATAAGCTTCCTTTGTGATATTCTTATAATCAACCTTTGATAGCTGTTCCATACGACTCGCCAGCTCGGGATAACAATCCTCCATACCCTCTTCATGATACAGCATTGCAGAAGTCCGAAGCATATAGAGATAGGTCTGAAGTGACGCTTCATCGGCACCCAGATATGAATTCAGACTATCCTTTAACAGATCAAAGTATTTCTGCTTGGTGATACGAATCGGCAATTGACCGATGATCTCCCTAATCTTCTCATTGATTACCAAATTATCTTCCTCCGCAAAGATATAACGGAGAATTTCCTTCTCAAATTCTGCTTCTTCTACCGGCTCCAATTCTTCCTTAAAGCGATATTCCAGGCGGTTTAGTACATATTCATAGATCTGGAAAATATCCGTATATGCGGTAAGCATATTCATACGTTTACTGATTTCCTGACGAACCATGTCCGTCTCATGGATGGCTTTCTCTCTGACTGCTCCGACACATTTGCCCAGGATATTTTCCCGAATGATATGATTGATGCGGTCTATCGTAGCTTTCGCCTGTGTACCCCAGGTATTTTCTTCATCTAAATATGCTTCATAAAAGGAAAAATAATGCATCGCCAGTCTTACACTTGCATAAGTCTGATATTGATCTGCCATCGTATTGAAAAGCTGCGGAATATTCTCCTGTAGCTGCTTCCCACTACGTATCTCTTGGCTTAAGAATCTAATTCTTTTGTTCATGTCATTTTACCGTCCTGTTCCAATCATTTCATTTTTATCTAAGACTTCCCATACCGGTTTGTATTATACAATTATATCAGTATTATTACCAAAGCACCATAGCTTTGGGTCGGCCGGAAGCGTTATTTCGATTAGTAAGAAGTGCCTATTATTAACATAATAAGCACTCTGATTATTTTATTCCGTATGCAATTCTAACATTTATAAAGTCATTCTATATTCTGTCTTAGCTTTATTATTTTTTTACATGTTCATGAGTGAATAAATGATCCATGCAATACTCATAATTTCCGTCACACTTTGAGCAGAAGCGGAACTCTAGCTGATCATTATCGAGCTCTGTTCTTCCACATACCGCACATTTGTGGCGTGTAATCACATTCTTACCGCGAAACTCTGTCACATTACCGCTTTTTCTTCCTTCGTTCATCTGTCTGCGGTAAGTGGCTTTCCGTTTATACTCGCCGGGCGAGATTCTCTGATAATTTCTGGTTGCAAAGAAAAAGATGAAAAAGTTCGCAAAGGATACCGCCAGTGGGATAATCATAATGGCTGTCCCACCTATTATATAATTAATTACCGTAAAAATATAGACCGCTCCCTGGAACCAAGCCAGATACTTCGCTTTGATCGGAATGATGAAGTACATCATAAACTGCATATTCGGATAGGTTGCCGCAAAGGCGAAGAACATGGTACCACATATAAAACTCAGGTTGGGAGATACTCTCATTCCGGAAATCAGGTAAGTAATCACGGAGGATAACAGATTAAACAGTATCCCCGAGAAAAAATAGAGATTAAATCGAAAGGCTCCCCAAGCATTCTCCAACGCGTTTCCAATGATATAATAAAAATAAATCGAAATCAGCAGCCATAAAATTCCGTTAACGGAGCTAATCGGAATAATCCACGTAACTAATCTCCAAACCTGTCCCCTCATGATAGAAGGAAAGTCAAAGGCAAGCAGATTGATTAAGTTGTAATTAGGGACAATCCCCAGTAATATTCCTAATAAAAAAATTCCTGCTATATATTTCATCAGATTGGAAATAGCAAATCTGCCAAATCTGCGTTCAAGTCGATTTAAAAATTTCATATCTAACACCCGTACCTTTCAAGTAAAACTTAGAAAACCTTTTTCTTCCGGAAAACCAATACAATGATAGCCGTTAATATCAATGCTGCAAGAACGATAAAATAAAAGCCATAGGGATTATCCTTGCCCGGAATTTCTGTAAAATTCATACCATAAAAGCTTGCTATCATGGTAGGAATCGAAAGAACAATGGTAATGGCTGCCAATAGCTTCATTACCAGGTTCTGATTATTAGAAATAATGGAAGCAAAAGCATCCATCGTACCACTTAAAATGCCGCTATAAATATTTGCCATCTCAATCGCCTGTTTATTTTCGATAATCAGGTCTTCCAGAAGATCCTCATCCTCCGGATAATGCTTAATGGTTTCCAACTTCAACATTTTCTCAAATACTACTTCGTTGGATCTGAGGGAGGTGGTAAAGTATACCAGGCTCTTCTCCAATTCCAATAACTCTATGAGTTCCCGATTCTGTGTTGAGATATGAAGCTTGCGTTCAATCTCCTCACTCTTACGGTCAATGGTTCTCAGATGCTGCAGGAAGGTTGAAGCATTCCGGTACAGTATCTGAAGGATAAAACGGGTCCTCTTAAAAGTATAAAAATCTCTTACCCGTCCGTCTATAAAGCATTTTAAGATAGGAGTTTCCTCCAGACACACCGTTACCAGATACTCCTTCGCCACAATGATACCAAGCGGGATGGTAACATAGCGATCCTTTTCGTTTCTTCTCTCCAAAGTAGGAATGTCAACTAATATTAATGTATAATTTTCCTCTACTTCGATTCTTGCTCGTTCCTCTTCATCGAGTGGTGCTCTGAGATGATCAACCTCAATTCCTGTAGCCTCTGCGATTTCCATCAGTTCCGTAGCTGAGGGGGCTGTCATGGCTACCCAGCTACCCTCCGTTATTTCTGTTAATCGTTGTAACGCACCATCGGTTGTTCTAAAAATATCGATCATGATATGCTCCTTTCCACTGCAGGCTAAACAGTGGATTGAAAGCCTATTATACAAAAGGTGGGATAACACCGGTATAGTCTTACAATCTACTGCTTATTGCAGTCCCTATTATGTTTTTTTGATTGCTCTGCTTCTGACTACTACCAGGGCCGGCTTCCATCCTTACCACATCCTTCTTACATAATTTAATCATTTTCTAAATCTAAAACCAATTATATGTTTTTATAGTATCTTTGTCAAACAAAACAAATTGGGTTATTCCTTAAAAAACGATTAAAACTCTAGAAAACACTCGTCCTCTTTACATAATTATGCTCCCCAAAAATGTTGTTTCATAAACATCATTTATGGGGAGCCTGTAGATTATTCATTCAATCCGATCATTGGCACACTTAAGGTAGTTCCCGGCAACAAGAAAATATCATTTAAATTGTTACTCTGCATCAGATCCGCCATATTAATTCCATTTCGCTCTAGGATGCTTCCCAGGGTATCTCCCTCTTCTACCGTATACGTAGTATAATTCATAATATTATTGCTCGGTACACTAGTCGGAATACATATTACCTCTTCAGCCATCAGATTGTATACATTGACAAGGGGGTTTGCTGCTATTAATGCAGCAAGGCTAACGTTAAAGTGTCGGCTGATTGAATAGAGGGAATCCCCTCTCTGAACCACATAATTGACACAGTACATACGGTTGCTCCTTCCAAATTTATGTCTGCCTTCATTTTAATATATTCTCAATCTGTAAAAGGGTTCAGGCACATTATTTAGATATTTGCATTATATAATATACAATAGAACTATTCAGAACAGGCTCGAAAATTCTGCGGATTTCCTCGCTGTTTTGGGTCATACCAGCAGAAATATTTATAATAGTCCTTAGAAAGCAAGCATTCGCGTCTATTTACAAATATTTCTGTTGTTCTGAATAGTTCCAAATTAATTTGTTG
The DNA here is from genome assembly GCA_023415475.1 of Bacillota bacterium. Classification (GTDB taxonomy): domain Bacteria; phylum Bacillota; class Clostridia; order Lachnospirales; family Lachnospiraceae; genus Mobilitalea. The sequence continues at coordinate 6,822 of JAEZKL010000101.1, forward strand.
AACTTTAAAACTTTGTATCGTATAATATAGAAAGCTTATTTTTGTATCCCAATTTTTTACGGCTGCGATGTAAGGAGAAATTAGATATGATTATTAATAATAGATTAGGTATCGATATCGGATCGACTACAGTGAAAATCGTGATCATTAATGAAGCAGGCGAATTACTGTTTTCCGATTATGAGCGCCATTTTGCAAATATACAGGAGACTCTTGCCGGCTTGGTAAAGAAAGCACAGGATACACTCGGCAATTTAAGTGTATCACCGGTAATAACCGGATCCGGCGGATTAACTATATCAAAGCATTTAGATATTCCTTTTATCCAGGAGGTAGTCGCGGTTTCTACCTCGCTGCAAGACTATGCCCCTCAGACCGATGTAGCGATCGAGCTTGGCGGTGAGGATGCAAAGATCATCTATTTCACGAATGGGATAGAGCAACGCATGAATGGTATCTGTGCCGGTGGTACAGGTTCTTTTATTGACCAGATGGCAAGCTTACTAAAAACCGATGCCTCCGGTCTGAACGAATATGCGAAGAATTATCAGGCAATCTATCCGATCGCAGCCAGATGTGGTGTTTTCGCTAAGACGGATATTCAGCCTTTAATTAATGAAGGTGCTACAAAACCGGATCTTTCTGCTTCCATCTTTCAAGCCGTGGTTAACCAGACCATCAGCGGCCTGGCCTGTGGCAAGCCAATCCGCGGTAATGTTGCATTTTTAGGAGGTCCTCTGCATTTCCTGAGTGAACTTAAGAATGCCTTTATCCGTACCCTTAACCTGACTGAGGATCAGGTAATTGCTCCAATCCATTCCCATCTGTTTGCAGCGATTGGAGCCGCGATGAATTGCAAACCCGATGTCAATAAAGAGCTGACATATCTTTACGAGCTCTTATCTAAGGGCATCAAGATGGATTTTGAAGTCAACCGAATGACACCTCTGTTCAAGAATGAAGCGGAATATGAGGAATTTAAGGATAGACACTCTATACATACTGTTAAAAAGGGGAATTTGAAGGATTATGAAGGTAATTGCTTCCTAGGCATTGATGCCGGCTCTACCACAACAAAGGTAGCTCTGGTGGGTGAGGATGGCTCCCTCCTCTATTCCTTCTACAGTAATAATAACGGAAGTCCTCTTAAGACTACTATTCGTGGGATCAAAGAGATCTTTGAACTGCTGCCCGGGAAAGCAAAGATTGTACGCTCCTGCTCCACCGGTTATGGTGAAGCTTTAATTAAGGCCGCACTGATGCTGGATGAGGGTGAGGTTGAGACCGTTGCCCATTATCATGCTGCTGCCTTCTTCGAACCTCAGGTAGACTGCATTTTGGATATCGGCGGTCAGGATATGAAATGCATTAAGATAAGAAATAATACTGTCGACAACGTGCTGCTGAATGAAGCCTGCTCCTCCGGCTGCGGTTCCTTTATTGAGACCTTTGCTAAGTCTTTAAATTACGAAATTGAAGACTTTGCTAAGGTTGCTTTATTCGCACAAAATCCCATTGATCTGGGAACCCGTTGTACCGTATTTATGAACTCTAAGGTAAAGCAGGCACAGAAGGAGGGAGCAACCGTAGCTGATATCTCTGCCGGCCTTGCTTACTCCGTTATTAAGAATGCTTTATATAAGGTAATTAAGATCACCAACCCGAAGGACCTGGGAACGAAGATGGTGGTTCAGGGTGGTACCTTCTATAATGATGCGGTTCTTCGAAGCTTCGAGACCATCTCCGGCTGTCAGGCTGTCAGACCGGATATTGCAGGTATCATGGGTGCCTTCGGGGCTGCATTGATAGCCAGAGAGCATTATGAAGGGGAAGACAGCTCCATGCTCTCGATTGACGAGATCATAGAGTTGAAATTCGATACTGCTCTGGCACGCTGTAAACGTTGTACCAACAGCTGCCTCCTTACCATCAACAAATTCACCGGTGGCAGACAATATATCACCGGTAACCGTTGTGAGCGCGGTTTGGGCAAAGAAAAAAATGTTGATAATATCCCTAATTTATTCGAATATAAGATGGAACGCTACTTCTCCTATCCTGTTCTCTCAGAGGAAGAGGCAAAGCGAGGTGTTGTCGGAATTCCAAGAGTACTCAATCTGTATGAGAATTATCCCTTCTGGCATACCTTCTTTACAAAGCTTGGTTACCGAGTAGCTCTGTCTCCTACCTCCAGTAGAAAGATATATGAGCTTGGTATCGAATCGATCCCCAGCGAGTCCGAATGCTATCCGGCAAAGCTGGCCCATGGACATATCAAGTGGCTGATTGATCAGGGTATTAAGTATATCTTCTATCCCAGTATTCCCTATGAACGTAAAGAGGTGGAGGGAGTAGGCAATCATTATAATTGTCCGATTGTAACCTCCTATCCGGAGAATATTAAGAACAACGTGGAGGAGCTTAAGGATTCTTCCATCGATTTTGATAATCCCTTCCTTTCCTTTGAAAGCGAAGAAATCTTAACCACCAGGCTGATTGAAATATTCAAAGAGAAGGGCATACCTGCGGGTGAGGTTAAGGCAGCCGCAGCCTCTGCCTGGGCAGAGTTAATGACAGCCAGAGAGGATATGAGGAAGAAAGGCGAGGAAACCATGGCGTATCTTCGTGCTTCAGGACGCAAGGGTATCGTACTGGCAGGCCGTCCTTACCATATCGACCCTGAGATTCATCACGGTATTCCGGAGCTGATTAACTCCTACGGTGTTGCCGTATTAACAGAGGATTCTATCTCTCATCTCGGAGAGATTGACCGCCCTACCATCGTAATTGACCAGTGGATGTATCACTCCAGGCTATATGCCGCAGCTTCCTTTGTCCGGACACAGCCTAATCTGGAATTGATTCAGCTCAATTCCTTCGGCTGTGGTCTCGATGCGGTTACTACCGATCAGGTCAATGATATTCTCACGAAATCAGGTAAGATCTATACTGTGCTTAAGATTGATGAGGTAAATAACCTTGGTGCGGCAAGAATTCGTATTCGTTCCCTGTTATCTGCCGTTCGTGAGCGTGAAGCTAAGAATATGAAAACAACGGTAACCTCCGCAGCTCATCATAGAGTAATTTTCACTGAGGAGATGAAGGAGTCTTATACTATTTTGGCTCCACAGATGTCACCGATCCACTTCGACCTCTTGGAACCGGCTCTTCGAAGCGGCGGATATAAAGTCGTTGTCCTTCCGAATGACAACCGTCGTTCCATCGACGTAGGTCTGCAATATGTCAATAATGATGCCTGCTTCCCGTCACTGATGGTGGTAGGACAGATTATGGATGCTTTGTTATCAGGAAAATATGACTTAAATAAAGTAGCTGTTATGATTACACAGACCGGTGGCGGTTGCCGTGCTACGAATTACATCGGATTTATCCGTCGTGCTCTGGAGAAGGCAGGTATGTCTCAGATTCCGGTAATCTCTCTGAGCGCTTCCGGCTTAGAGAAGAACCCGGGACTGAAAATCACTCCAAAGCTATTGATTACCGCGATGCAATCCCTCGTTTACGGAGATGTTTTTATGAGAGTTCTGTATCGAACCAGACCCTATGAGAAGATCCCCGGTTCTGCCAACGCACTACACCTGAAGTGGCGCAACATCTGTATTAAGAGCCTCGAAAGCGGGAAATGGAATGAATACAAGCGTAATCTTCGCGGCATCATCAGAGAATTTGATAACCTGCCTCTGGATGAGACTGTTAAGAAGCCCAGAGTCGGTATCGTAGGCGAGATCTTAGTTAAGTTCCTACCCTCAGCCAATAATTATTTGGTAGAATTATTGGAGGCAGAAGGTGCAGAGGCTGTCGTACCGGATCTCTTGGATTTCTTAATGTACAGTTCTTATAACAATAATTTTAAAGCTAGGTACTTGGGTAAGAAGAAAGCCAGCGCAAGAATTGGCAATCTGATTATTTGGGCATTAGAGCAGATTCGTGGGACTGCCAAAAGGGAATTGGCAAGAAGCAAACGCTTTACTCCCCCTGCACCGATTAAAAAGCTGGCCGGGTATGCTGAGCCTGTTGTATCTATCGGTAATCAGACCGGAGAAGGTTGGTTTTTAACAGGTGAGATGCTTGAGCTGATCCATTCCGGAGTAAAGAATATTGTTTGTACTCAGCCTTTCGCCTGTCTACCGAACCATATTGTCGGTAAGGGTGTTATCAAAGAGCTTCGCAGGCAGCATCCGGAAGCAAACATTGTGGCCGTGGATTACGATCCCGGTGCCAGTGAGGTTAACCAGCTCAATCGTATTAAGCTGATGCTGGCAACTGCAGTTAAGAATATGAATAAAGCGAATTAGGGGAAAGTTAATGGAAGGGAAAGGAGTATTATTATGTTTAAGAACAGAGAAGGTAAAGTTCGATCAGGCTGGAAAATTGCTGCTGTCCTGGCTATTTTTTATGGTAGTGTTTTGATAATATCCATGGTTATCGGCATAATAGTATCAGGAATGCTAATGGCATCAGGTGATCTGCAGGCCGGTGCAACCGCATTATCGTATACCTATACGGAGCGTGGTCAGAAGATTATGGAAAATGTTAATATGATAATGATGTTCATACAGGAAGTAATCACTATCATATTACCAATTCTGGCCTGGAAAATATCTACCAAGCGTAAGCTGTCCGATATGGGCTTTACTCCGCTTAAGTCAGATTACAAAGAGCTGTTTGCAGGTTTGATTCTTGGAATCGTATCTATTTGTATTGTATTTGCTGCTATCATTTTATCCGGTCATGCAGAGGTTGCTACCTGGAAGCCGCATTTTGCAGTATCACAGCTAGTGTACTTATTAATGTTCATTATGGTTGGCTTTGCCGAAGAATTGCTCAGTCGTGGCTATATCATGTCGGTATTAAGACAGACGAAAAGTATAGCAGCCATTATGATCATACCCAGTGTTATTTTTGCTTTATTACATAGCTTAAATTCCGGTATCGGTGTTGTTCCCTACATCAATCTTACTCTGGTAGGTGTGTTATTTTCTTATATGTACCTAAAATCGGGCAACATCTGGATGCCGATCGGATATCATATCACCTGGAACTATTTCCAGGGCAATGTATTCGGATTTAAGGTAAGCGGAACTGAGGTGGAGGGAATGTTATTAACCTCAAATACAAAAGACAGTATTCTGAACGGCGGTGCCTTCGGCCCTGAGGGCGGTTTATTCGTAACAGTAGTTTTGTTGATCGGTTTTGTAGTTGTCAATCTATACTATAGAAACAAGAAGTTTGATTTTCTCTCTATGGATCCGCTTCCGGTAACAGAACCCCTGATGGATCAACCGGTCACTGCAGAAGACGTTAATCAGACATTCGGGAACGATGTCCAATAGTTTCATTTTTTGAGTGCATCAAGGTATGCGAGAGGTCGCTTCCATACCTTGATGCACCCTTTTATACTCCTGATTCATGAAAAGTCTGCAAAGCTGAATTTCCCGAATTTATGGCTAATAAAGTCTATAATGCTTAATATCTTAATAATGATCAATGAAATTCTGAAACGCTGAATATCTTAAATCTAATCATAATAATCATCCTCTTCTTCGTCTTCATCAAATTCATCCCTCAGGTTATGCCTTATATTTTTCATGTTTTTATCCTTCTTCAGCACGGTAAGCTCCTCGGAGATCTCCTGCGAATAGGGGGCATTCAATCTGCGGTGATGCAGCCTTTCCATCCCCTTTGATTCCCTTTCTCTTCCTGTGATCCACAAGATGAAATAAATACCGGTAAATAGGACTGTCATAACGATACCGGCAATTAAGCCCGAACCTTGACCCGAAATAAAAGGCATACTAATAATGACAACAATTGTTCCGATTAAGGCAATCCATGAGGTATAAGGATATCCGGGCATCTGACATTTCCCCTCCGGAGGGCATCCATTACATTTACGGAAACGGATATGAGTTGCCAGAATAGCAGCATAGGTTAGTAAAGTAGCAAAACCGCCTGCGCTAATCAAGAAAAGATATATTCTCGGGAAGAATAAACCTGCTCCCAAACCAGCCAACATAGCAAATCCGGAAAACAGGATACCACGAAACGGAATATCCGTCTTCTCCTTCAACCATTTTGGAGCATGGCCTTCTTCCGCGACAGAGCGCATCATTCTGCCAAGTCCAAACATGGAGCCCAACATAGTTGACAATATTGCGGTCACCAGAATAAAATTTATGACGTTTCCGGCCCACCCCATCCCCCATCGGCTGAGTGCTGCAATCATTGGACTCACATCCTCTGTTAGGGAAGCGGTTGGTATTAAAGGCAGTAGGACCAAGGTTGATATAATATATAGGCCTACTAAAGCAACCACCGTATAAGTGATTGCCTTAGGGATCGTCTTATTCGGATTCTCTGACTCTGAGGCTGCCAGACCTATAATCTCGAAGCCTGCATAAGAGAAGATAACAATCAGCATGCTTCCGGGAATACTGCGTAATCCACCTGGCATTAAAGGCTCTCTGGCTACCTCACCAAGTCCGATCGCATTGACTCCTCGAATTAATCCTGCTATCAACAGGATTCCGATAACGATAAATGCGATAATTGCAAATACTTTGACAATGGACAGACTGCTCTCCAATTTACTCAATTTATCCGCACCTAACAGATTCACTAAGGTTACTCCAATGATAATTGCACTACCCAGTATTGGTATCGAAATATTCGGTATCCATTCCCTTACAAGAATCGATACGGCTGTCGCTTCACTGGACATAGCCAGTACCATTCCGGTCCAATATACCCAGCCTACGACAAAGCCTGCTCCGGGTCCAAAAACTTGTGCCGTAAACGTGTAGAAGGAGCCGGAATTCGGATTGGCCACTGTCATTTCCGATAAGGCATATAGGATAAAATAAATGAGTATTCCGCCCAATATAAAGGATATTATTATTGCCGGCCCTGCCGCCTGTATCGCTACTGCTGATCCAAGGAAGAAGGAACCACCGATTACGCAGCCTATTGCCATCATTGTCAGCTGCCACGCTGATAACCCTTTCTCATGCTTCTTCATTATGATGTCCTCCGAAAAAATTCATCCAGTATTTCCATTAACATAGAATATCTTCTTCCCTTTGCCAGGAACTATACCTATTATTCCATGTTTTATGAAAATTAACCGACATCCGATTTATTTCTTTTCAATAGCTACACTTCCACCGCGAACCGCTTCAATATGCCTAAATTTTTGATTCATAAGGCCGAGCAGCTCATTGTTCTTTTCTTCTGTCTGTAAAGCCTCCATTAATACATTATTAATCCCATAATGAACAATTTTAATATGATAAACCTCAGCCATTCGAAAAGCCTCCGCCATCTCGTCTTCGGAACAGTCCTCCAGAGATAGGAGCAGAATTTCCATTGAATAAATAGCCTGCTTTGTCAGATCAATTACTTTGATCACCTCAACGCACCGATTCAGTTGTTTTTTGATCTGTTCTAAGGTAATATCATCACTCAGGACTCCGATTGTCATTCTGGAGACAGTTGGATCATTTGTCTTGCCTACGCTCAAGCTTTCCAGATTATAATTCTTGCCGGCAAATAAACCGGAAACCTTTGCCAGGACTCCTACATCATTTTCTACATACAAGGACAGCCATCTCTTTTTCATTATCTTCCCTCCATAAGAATCATATCGCTAAGAGCTTTTCCACTCTGTACCATCGGAAGCACCAATTCTTTGTTGTCAATTACAAACTCAATAATGGTAGGCGTCTTTGTATTCTTCATCGCCAGCTCAAAGGCAGGACTAATCTCATGTTCATCCATAACTCGAATACCTAGAGCTCCATAGCTTTCCGCAAATTTAACAAAGTCAGGCAGATATGGAGGACACTGCTTCAAAGGATCGCTACAATTCTTAGAGCAATTTTTGCGATATCTCATACAGGTTCCAAAATACCTCTGGTCATAAAACAGCTCCTGCAATTGCCTTACCATACCTAGATATCCGTTGTTCAAAATGCAAATGATAATCGGCAGCTCATGAACTACGGCTGTGGCCATTTCTTGTAGATTCATCTGGAAGCCTCCATCCCCCGTGATACAGATTACGGTCTTGTTCGGATGCCCCAGTTTGGCTCCGATTGCTGCCGGAAAGCCATACCCCATAGTCCCCAATCCTCCGCTGGTTATGTGGCGTTTCTTTTGCTCCATCTTTAAATATTGCATCGTCCACATCTGATTCTGACCTACGTCACTGACTACAATGGCTTCCTTCCACATTTCATTTATTAGACGAAAGATACGATAAGGTGTTAAGCCTTTCTTTTCATTTTTAGATATTTCAATCTCCCCTGCAAGAGTGCGAACTCTTGCCAACCACCCCTCGGTATCAAGCCTGATTTCTTTTTCAAGCAGCTTTTCTACTGCCAGCTTTGCATCGGCAACAATAGGGATTTCAACAAGGATATTTCGGCTGATGCTGGCCGCATCGATGTCGATATGAATAATCCTTGCTCCCTTGGCAAATTCACTGATCTTGCCTGTAATACGGTCATTGAACCGGGTACCGATTGAGAGCAGTACATCACATTCAGTGATTGCATTGTTTGAGGGTACATTTCCATGCATCCCCAGATTCCCTAGATATAATGGATGGTCTGAAGGGAGAATTCCTTTTCCCATCAGGGTTGTGATGACGGGGATTTGCAGCTGTTCCGTCAGTTCTTGAAACTCCTTATGTGCATTGGCAATCACCAGGCCTCCTCCCGCTAAAATGAGAGGTTTTTTTGATTGCTGCAGTAACTCGATTGCTTTCTTCAGCTGTCCCATATGGATTCCGGAACTAGGTTTATAGCCTCTGATGTGAACACTTTCCGGATAGCTTTCCTCACCCTCCTCCAGCATGATATCCTTCGGTAAATCAACAATTACAGGTCCTGGCTTCCCTGTCCCGGCGATATAAAAGGCTTCTTTGATAATTCTCGCCAGATCCTTACGATCCCTGACCGCGACTCCGTATTTGCAGATGCTTCGTGTAATACCGATAATATCTACTTCCTGAAAGGCATCGTTACCGATCAGATGAGTCGGTACCTGCCCGGTAAAGCACACCAGTGGAACGCTATCATAATTGGCAGTAGCAATTCCTGTAACCAGATTCGTAGCTCCGGGGCCACTGGTTACCAGACAAACCCCTACCTTACCAGTCGCTCTGGCATAACCATCCGCCTCATGAACCAAAGCCTGCTCATGCCTTGGCAGAATCAGCTCAATATCCCTCTGCTGATATAGCTCATCAAAGATATCAACAACACATCCTCCGGGATATCCAAACAGCTTCTCGACTCCTTCTTTCTTCAACGCCTCTACAAATAATTGTGTACCCTTCATAAACTTCCTCCTTATTTTTAACATAAAAAAATCCCTAAGCTAATTTCATTAGCTTAGGGCGAATATATCATCCGTGGTACCACCTAAATTCAGAGAAAAACTCTGCACTCTGCCAGTACGGATAAACTGATACTGACAAAGAAAAGTACAGATAGTTATCGATACTGCTTTCCTTGTAACGGTAGAAATCTCCGGTGAAGTCTACTAAGGATTAACTCCCGTTCAATTCACTGCTCAAAGGCTACTTCGACACTACCTCAATGAAGATTTTCACCAGCCATCTTCTCTCTGCAAAATTGGTGAGTGTGTACTCCTCCTTGTCAATGCATTTTAGATATTGAATTATTGTTGCTAAGTATAACAAAGCTGAGAATAATTGTCAAGAAGAAAACTTTTAATAACTTCTGCGGGAGTAATTGTTATTATAGATTTTCAATCTGCCAATCAATGGGCTCCATACCGTTCTTTTGCAGAAAATCATTTACCTTGCTGAAGTGCTTACAACCAAAGAAGCCACGATATGCAGATAACGGACTAGGATGAGGTGCCTCCATAATTAGATGCTTCGGATTATTCAGCATGGACTTCTTCAGTTGTGCCGGTCTTCCCCATAGCAAAAAAACGATTGGTCTATCCTGCGCATTCACAGCCTGAATCACGGCATCCGTAAAGCGCTCCCAGCCCATACCCTGATGTGAATTGGCCTGATGAGCCCGAACAGTAAGAACGGAATTCAATAATAGCACTCCCTGTCTGGACCATTTCTCCAGATATCCGTTATTTGGTATGTAACAGCCCAAATCTTCTTGTAGCTCCTTGTAGATGTTAACAAGGGAAGGAGGAACTTCTATCTGAGGCTTTACTGAAAAGCATAGGCCGTGGGCCTGTCCTTCATTGTGATAGGGGTCCTGCCCCAGAATCACTACCTTCACATTACCTAGCGGTGTAAAGTGAAAGGCATTAAAAATATCCTCTGCATTCGGATAAATGACAGCTCTGCTGTATTCTGATTTTACGAATTTGTATAAATCGGTATAATATGGCTGTCGAAACTCACCGCCGATTGCCTCCAACCAATCATTATTAATTGCACTCATTCTATCACCTCTAAAAACTGTTCCATCGAAGGATGCAGTGTATTAAAGTCTTACGCTGATGCCCCTGTCCTTAAGATAGCTCTTCAAATCCAGGATCTCAAGCTCTTTATAATGGAACAGGGAGGCTGCCAATGCCGCATCCGCTTTACCCGTAGTCAGAGCATCATAGAAATGCTCCATCGTTCCGGCTCCTCCGGAGGCAATCACCGGTACCGGTACATTCTCGGATATTGCTCTGGTCAACTCCAGATCATAACCGTCCTTGGTACCGTCGCAGTCCATACTGGTCAGAAGGATCTCTCCCGCACCTAATTCACAGGCTTTCATCGCCCACTCGACGGCGTCGATTCCCATATCAATTCTTCCGCCGTTCTTATAGATATTCCAACCGGAACCATCCGCTCTCCGCTTTGCATCAATTGCCAAAACGACACATTGACTACCAAATTTATATGCTGCTTCACTAATCAGAGTCGGATTAAGAATCGCTGCCGTATTGACTGCAATTTTATCCGCACCTTCCCGAAGGATCATCTTAAAGTCCTCTACTGTTCGGATACCTCCACCCACGGTAAAGGGAATGAAGACCGTCTCCGCCACTCTTCGTACCATTTCAATCTTAATTGTTCTGGCATCGGAGGATGCGGTAATATCAAGAAATACCAATTCATCTGCTCCAGCCTTATCATAGGCTGCTCCGACCTCAACCGGATCTCCGGCATCACGCAGATTCACAAAATTGATGCCTTTTACAACGCGCCCATTATGCACATCCAAACACGGAATTATTCTTTTTGTCAACATTCTCTCTTTACCATCCTTTCTTATCTACCTTGCATTTCTTAAAGACATGCAAAATTTTTCAGAATCCGAAGCCCAATCTCACCACTCTTCTCCGGATGGAACTGACAGCCAAACACATTATCCCTCTCTACAGAAGCATCGATTAAAGTACTGTAATGGGTAGTTGCCGCAACCTCCTTTGGATCATTGGCTTTCAGATAATAGGAATGGACAAAGTATACAAAGGCCTGCTGTTCAATGCCTTGATACAATTTTGCACCTTCCTTGATGGTTAAAGAATTCCAACCCATATGTGGGATTTTTACACCTTCTCCGTTAGGAATTCGAAGAATATCTCCCTTTAGAACAGATAGTCCCTCTACTCCCTTACATTCATCACTGCTCTCAAAAAGCACCTGCATACCAAGGCATATACCCAGAAAAGGAGTCTTCTTTTCAACAATTTCCTTGATTACCTCAACTAATTGATAATGGTGCAGCTTTGTCATAGCGTCTCCAAATTGCCCCACTCCCGGAAGAATAACCTTATCTGCTCTTAATAACTGAGCTTTATCCCTTGTTATTATCGCTTCTTCTCCAAGATGAAGCAGTGCCTTCTCAACACTCTTCAAATTACCAGCATCATAATCAATAATTGCAATCATGTTTCCAATTCCTTTCCTCTATATTACTAATTATTCAACCTCTCTAGAACAACATCGTAAACGGCCAGACTATAATCATCCTTGCTGTCATACGATAAAATCTGCATCGCATCCTCCTCTGTAAGTTCGAATACATTATTCAATTCTGCAAGGATCTGTGACTTCACATAATCTAAATCAGATTCAATCCCGAGCAAGGTCGCAAGTTCAATATATTTCTCATAGCGACTGAGACCCTTAAGTAAGGAATCCAAGGCCTCAGGATATCTCTCCAGAGCATAATAATTATTATAGGAGTTTAATTGCTTATTTACAAACATAACTGTCTGAATCTTATCATAAAGTCCGATATCTTCGTCCTTAATATCCACACCATACACTTCATTATAAGCTTGGTTATACCTACGATGATTAAAATAGCTCGTTGCATGCTGGATACTCAAGGTATAGGTAATCATATTGGTTCCAATAATTAAGATGATCGCAATGATTCCAAAGAAGAAAAATACGATAATGGCACCTACCCGATTGACCCGTCCCGGATCCTCATCGATTTCATCAATGACCTCAATAACTTCCTTGGTTTTCTTCTTCCTTTCTGCTTGCTCCTTCTTGCTAGCCTTCTTAGTAGCCCTACCCTTGCCACCTTTTTGTACAACAGAATCTTCATCTTCCTTACCGGAGGCGATAGCATTATTTTTATCCTTACCCTTAGCCTTCTTTCTTTTCTCCGCTTTGGGATCAGTCAGCTTATTTTGTTCCTCTTCAAACTTTGCAGCGGTCATATCATCCTTGATATTTCCAAACAGTTGTTGAAATAGACTTTGTTTGGGACCGTTCTCAGCAGCCTTTTCCTTCGTTTTCTTTTCTTCTTTTATTTTCTCTTTCTTGCCTTTTTTACTCTTCTTAAGCTCCTTATCAGGAATGTCGCCAGAAATCGATGCTTCCGATAAATCATAGTCGTTCAATGATGAGACAGCCGTGAGTGCATCCGAGAATACCTCACCTACATTACTTGGCATATTACTGTCCATGTACGAATTCAGATTACCGGATAACATATCACTGATCGCGCGGATATCCTCTGCAGCCTCATCCTCATCGGATACTTGGCTCAATAAACTAAGAAAATCATCATGACCGTCTTCCATCTGCTCAAGATCATTTTTCTTACTGTCATTTGATCCATCGGAAGATAGTAATTCAACAATGTCATCATTGCCAAATGTACTGAACATGTCCTCGTCCGGATTAGCCATATTCGTCTCTACTTTCGCTTCTAAGTTTTGCGTGTCAAGATTATTCATTAATTCATCTAAATCAAGATCTATGTCCGTATCCTCCGATAATCCGCTATATTCATCCTGAAACTCGTCAGAATCCAATGGTACTGAAGCTTCATCATAGAAGGGTTGTGATATTTCCTCAATATTACTATCTGTTATAGCCTCACCGTCTTCTATGTAACCAGCCGCTTGTTGTACATCAGCGCCTTCAAGCTCAAGAAGCTTGTCCGCTTCGGTCTGTACATCAAGCTCTTCTTCCATATTGTCTTCTTCCTTCAGCAAATCGGATAAGTTTTCGCCAAACAAATCTTCATCGTTGATGGTAATATCACTGTCAATATCACCTAGATCTTCCTCAAAATCATATCGATTAAAATCTTCTATGTCACTAAAATCAACCCTGTACAAATCATCCTCATCTGTTTCAGGAGTATGCACAGGTGCCTTTCTTTGCCTGGGCTTAGAAGCTTCCTCTAAACCATTCCTGTTAACCTGATTGATGACCTTGTCAGGGCTGTTGCTATTTTCATTCGCAATTTTCTTTTTCTTATATACATTTTCTACTGAGGGACTAATTTTGACAGAATTTAATAGACTGTCCAGATAAGACTCATTCGTATTCGCACCTATCTTATCTTGGCAGTCCTTACAGTATTCTGTACCCTCCGTGATATTAATTTTACAACTCTTACATTTTGCCATCCATGCACCGTCCAGTATATTGGTAAAGAAATTCTATCATATGTACATATATCGAACAAACAACCAAATAAATTAATACTATATGTAAAATTTGTGAATTAATTGATATTAACCTCTTGATTCACCTCTTTAAAAATCCTTCTATAATCAAGTACTTCGATTATATAGTCTTCGTGAGGTAAGATACCTTCCACTGCTGCTTTGAAAGTGGTAGATAGCTTCTTTCCCGGCTTAGTAATTTTATTTGAAAATACTTTATGAATACCTCTTACACTATCTACATGAAGTGCAATATTCAAATTACTGATGCTGGTTACAATAAGCATCTCATTTCTATAATCATCCGTATTATCCAGCTTAAGGATTTTAACCAAGTTAATAATCGGGATAAGGAAGTCTCTCGGTTTTATGATACCATCAATACAAGGATGAGCATTGGGTACTGACATAGGCTTCGTGTTGAAGGGTAGAATCTCACGAATATCGTTCACATTAATTCCGTAAGAATTGCCACCTGCTCTGAACTCTAATATTTCTATTTCTTTGGCTATCTCATTCACCTTGTTGTCTTTTTCCATGCTACTACCTCCATATAAGTATTTCACTGAATATTCTTCTTCTTAATATATAAACCCAAAAAACAACTTAATATTATTATAGTGTTAATCCTTGGTTTTGTAAAGGGCACAAATCCGCATCGAGAATACCAAAGCAATATTTATGCGCTCCGTTTTTCCTCTCTATCCCGTCGTTATGAATAACAACTTTCTGAAAAAAATGAGCTGTCCTATAATGATAGGTAACAGCTCATTGTATTTATTATTGCAGATATTTTGATATTATGCTTCAAGAATAGATCCTATTAATTGTTGTCCCTCTATTTCTGGTTTGACACCCTCCGGGAACACCAGATCTCCTACCGTAATATTAGCACCGGCATTTAAATTGGATAAATCAAATTCAATAACATGTGGTATATCCTGAGGCAATCCCGATACCGGCACTGTATCCATTAATCGGTTCAGAACCAGCTTCTTTGCCTGTAGGAATTCATTTCCTCTATATTTTACTGCTACATAAGCCTTAACCATATCTGTAAACATTACTTTTTGGAAATCCACATGATGATACTCATTATCCCATGAATTCATCTGAATTGCCTTTACCATCACCTCATAGCCTTGCTGATTCCGGTTATCCAGTTTTAGGATGCAGTTCCTTCCATACTTCTTATAGATCTTCTTGAATTCATCCTTCTTAACTGCGATTGGTATCGACTCCATTCCTTTCCCATTAATATTGCCTAATAGATATCCACCCTTCGTTAATCTATTGTTCTCAGGCTTTGAATTTGAGCGAATGTCAAAATTCAGTATTGCATCTACTGACATAGATGTACCTCCCTCAATATGTAATTAGGTTTTGTTCATAAAGCCGCAGATAAACCATATGCAATGTACACATACAATTTGTTTCGCGAATAGTTTTAACAATCCCTACACTCATTCTACCTGAATTCAGAAATAAGTCAAGCTTCAACTCGTTTTTTATACATAATTTATTCTTTTTATTTAATTTTTGAGACTTTTTATCTAATTTTACAATAAATATACTTTAAAAGTCTTTTTTTTCAAATAATAAATTAAAATAATTCCTATATACAACAAAAATCTAACCTCTTTAGTTAGGATACAGTGCGTCCTTCTTTAGGTATAAAAATAGGACATTTGGCATCATGTCTCTAAAGTTTGCATATTATTGATCTTAACATACCGTTTAAAGCAGTATCATGGATACGTCTCTATTCTCTCGTATATTGATATAGAATAAAATCGTTATATTCAACATAAAAGCCATCTTTAATCATTGCATAATCTTCCGGTTCGATACCAAATGAAAAATCAGATTCCGGTCCGGTGCCTGTCTGTCCCATCGATACTCTCGTTCCATTCACATCATAAAGAACTATACCATCTATTCTACTGTTCCAGGAAAAGCTTCCATCTTCATTGAAAATGCCATTATATATGAATTCTCCCCCTTGATAATTCAGGTCATAGGTAGTACGAAAACTAAAGTAAATGTCGTTACCCCTATTCCATACATTATCTAGAACAATATTAGTACTATTCACATTTAATAATTGTTCATTCAGCAGAAGTTTTTGATCAGAAGTATAAGGAATCCATTCCGGTTTTATAAAAAATCTTAGACTTATTGGATTCTGTACCTGGGTTAGGATATATCCGTTCCTATTCTGAACCTTCCCTAGTATCCCATGATTAGAATAGTTCGCATTATAGTATTGATAACTCAGTAATAAGATAAATACGCTTACGATAACTGCAAATGAAATTTTTTTCTTCATTCTCCTACCTCATAAAATATTGTGTCAGGTTTTATTTGAACGTCCGTATATTTCATTCACTTCGATACCTTTTTGAATTCTCAGCAAGTATTCCGGTACCTCAAGATAATCAAAATATTTGTTTAATATGTGTAGATCAAGCTCAAGCCCGTCATTACCAACCAGCACTTCATTTAAATAGAATTCTCCCTTCTTTTCATCCATCGCGAGACCCCCATTGATAAATACGATAAAAGGCGAATATATCTTATCGAGCCGAAAATGTTTGCACGAAGATCCAAGTGTACACGAGGCCGCCAATCCACTACCTTATTATCTATCTGATACATACGCCTGGGGACAGCTCCGACAAATAGCTTAACATTATTAGAAAACACCATTCCTTCGCGCTTTGACGTGGCAGGAAGCCCTATTCTTATGCCATAAACTTTAAAACATTTTGGTATATAATGCTCTTCTCCATTAAAAATAATCTCTTCCGTTTCTTCAAAATCCAGATCAATCACCTTCACATGATATTTATTGATAATACTAGCTAACCCTGCCTGCTCCAATTGTTCTCCGCCAACCTATAATTCAATCCAATATCGCTGCTCAAGAATTCCATCGACCTCTATCTCATTTTCTAAAATGCCTCCGTTATTCATAATACTTTTCGCAGAACCAATGTTATTTTTATCACAGACCATCAGCACTTTGTTAATTCCAAGCCGTCTGCACTCCTCTAAAGCTAAACCGATCATTTCTGTAGCATAACCCTTCCTTCTTTCAGACGGTCTGATTCCATCTCCGATATGTCCACCGTTTAATAACAATGCTTCATTTAAGTAATGTCTAATATTCACGGCTCCGACAAATATATCTCTATCAGCGTCCAAGCAGAACAGAGTGGTTGCAGGAACATATCCTGCCTCTCCTTGATCTTCGTTTGAAAGGCCTTTTATATATGTATCAAAATCCTTATAATCATTTTTTCTGATCGAGTATGGAACTATTTTTTCACCGGTGGCACTCCATTCATCCATCATATCAAATAACTGCTTTTTATAATTGTAATCAAGTTTCATTAACTTTAACACTATGTATCCTCCTATTGTTGTCTAGATATATTATTAATCATACCCTTATATATCCATTAACTGAGATTACGGCATTCCCACCAATATAAATTGTATTATTATTGTTGATTCTGCTGCGAATAACCGATGGTTTTCCCATGCATTCACCCTGGATGAAACTGTTTTCATCCTTTTTGTTGATAAAATTCATTTTAGATAGATAGTACGTAAGCGCACCATTTGATGTTCCGGTGGCAGACTCTTCATCAATATCGTATAGGGGAGCAAAATTCCTGCAGAAGGCGGTTACTTCCGGAGTTGCTTCATAGAAATACATATGAATTCCAATCACATTATATTTTTTTGAGATTTCGATAACTTCATTGCGGTTTAGAACAGCCTGATTAAGCTTTTCTTTACAATTGACCGGTAACAATATATCTGATAATCCTGTACTGACTATGCAGGGAGATAAAAGCTCAGGCATATCCTGAAAATTAAGTCCGAAAGCATGATATATTTCTATACTTTCACTAGGAGTAAGCTGCTTCAGTAATTCACCTTTTGCCATTTACATCCATATATACTCCGTTGCTACTACAATATTAAAATTTCCTGCCAAGGTTTGTAAAACATAATCTCCTATATTAAGCTTCTTCTCGTTTCGTAAAACGGTAAAAGATGAAATTGTAGCATGTCCGCACAGTTCAATCTCATTATTTGGAGTAAAATATCTTATCTTGAAGGTATTATGATTTACTTCTTTAACAAAAGCCGTTTCAGAATGTTTTAGTTCCGCAGCAATTTTTTGCATAACTGATGCATCCGGGAAATCTTCGCTATTGCTCAGTATTACAACTCCTGCTTGATTACCTCCAAATATCTGATTTGTAAATGCATCTACAATAAATAATTCCATATTGTCCTCGTATGATTAATTAAGAAGTAATAATCATATGTTCCTTTCCTTTTTGATTAACTATTCTGCGGTTCCAGAAAGCTTATTATTACTATATTTATAAAAACTCGTAATAACCGTATAGCCGAGTAATATTTGAAATAAATCCACATGATCCAATCCAAATCTCATCAACCATAACAAAGGATATGCTATTATAGTCTGCATAAATTGATTGTTGCCATAGATCAATATACCGGCAATTGAGAAATATAATGATGGTAGCCCAATCAGAAGTAATTTCGGATAATTGATCTTCCACACTCCTTCTTTGTTTTTTTCAGATATAAAATATTCTAATCCAATAAGTAATCCAATGCTTATACCTAAAAGCAAGCTTATGATCAAATAAATAGAATTAGATTCAAATCTATAATACGATGATATAATTATATTACTGACATATTCCCATAAAGCTATCATAAAGATGATTACAGTAGTGAATATCAAATATTTTAGCCACGATTTTACTTTCATATTTCCTCCTATCTTCCCAATATATCCTTACCTATATAATTTTGAAATACAGCTGTAGTCAATCACCCCATACAAGACTGAGGATATTCTGTGTAGGTGCGAAACAAGTATTTATTGTAGTACATCTTCTATTTTTTTTCTCCATATCATATGGTCTGCACCCTCTCCCCAATAATTTTTTAAATGGTATTGAGGTTTTCCTAATTTTTTAATCCATATTCTCTGCGCAATTTTATATCCGCTATCCAGACAAAATTCTTCTATACCGTCTCTTCTCATTTCCAAGAATAACGAGATAAGCATCTTACTACCAATACCTTTTCTTTGATAATCAGGATGTACGAAAACAGTTCCTATCTCTTTTACCTCTTTTAATTCCCCATTGGTACATGATAATATCAAATCATTCGATGGTCCATATTCCGCTGATCCTACCACCTGATCCTTATCTTTAGCTATAAGGAAACACCTATCTTTTCCTGCACTTTCGAAATCTTGGTTCAGACAGCATCGTTTATCTTCTATTTCATCATTTAATGTATCTATTAATTCTGATATCTCATTTTTATTAAATGTATCAATGAGAACCATTCGAAAAAAATCATTAATCAATTCTCTATCTTCAATTTTTGCTCTTGAAATATCAATATCTAACATAGAATAATTTCCTCCTTCGTTCATAACATATCACATTATCAGTTTACCATACCTCATAATGGATCTTTGCACTATCATACCTATCTTCTTTCTTCTTTTCTTCTCCTTTATGTCCAAGTACCACCATTCCTATTGGAACGATATGGTCCGGCAAAGAACATAATTTTTTTACCTCCCGTGTAAGATGTGTGACCGGATATAAACCACACCATACTGCACCAAGTCCAATCCCATGTGCTGCCAAGAGAATGTTTTGAATGGCTGCAGAACAATCTTCTATTAAAAATCCTGTCATATTCTGTTTTTTCTTATCACCACATACTATGATACAAGCTTCTGCATGAGGAAGCATTTTCGCATAGGTGTGAACCTTTGCTATTCTTTCCATATTTCTTTTATCTCTTAATATAATAAATTCCCATGGCCGATAATTATGAGCTGATGGAGCTTGAAAGCCAGCTCTTAATACTGTCTCCATATCTTGATCTGTTAGGGGCTCACCCGTATACTTTCTAATACTCCTTCTTGTGAAGATAGCTTCTAATACATCCATATATATTTCTCCTTCTAGCTTCTATGTAATCATTACACTACTAATCTACAATAAAGACTGCAGTTCTCAGTATGTTTAAAAGTTAACTGGCACCCATCCGCTGATAAACATTGATACAATCTCTATATTCCTGATCCATTTTTTCAGGAAGCTCATCAACATTCCAAAAACTCAAGCTTTTGCTTTCCTTCATATCAGGCATTAATTTGCCAGTATAATCAGAACTTTTGTAAACTGCAGTTACTGAATAAACTTCATCCCCGTTAGAGTTTTTGAAAAAATATTTCGGACCGGATAACACATCAAGTAATAATAGATTATCTACGTGTAGCCTGGTTTCTTCAAATACTTCCCGCTTCGCAGTATCGATTAATGACTCTCCTAAATTCATCAATCCTCCCGGTAAACCCCAAGAACCATCATTACGTTCTTGTAATAATACTTCTCCTTTGTCGTTTACAATAATAACAACTGAACCAGGAAGAATTAATGGTTTATGACCAACATACTTACGCAATTCTTTATAATATTCCAAACCATTTACCTCCGAAATAAAGCATAGGTAGATATCACTCATCTTCAGTACTGATAATCACTGTAAATCCCTGTAATTTAAAACCCACAGTCAACGTTGACGATCAATATCTGCATCCGATTGCTATCATATTGCCCTTCGATAATTGAAAGATAATTACATACTCTCTCTTTTGATACACAGTTCACGCATTTATTTAACTCTACGCAGGGAGGATTGAAACCTGCTCTCTTTGCATTTAACGGAGACGCTACATTTTTGGCTCTATAGATTGCTTCCTCTAATGTATCTACAATTTTGTTCTGTCCAACTACGATTATAACTTTATCAGGCCCATAAGTCATTGAAGCTACTCTATTACCGCTATGATCAACATTAACAATCCTCCCGTCAACAGATATCGCATTTGATCCGGTGATATACCAATCTGCTGTAAGAGCCTTCTTTTTAATTACTTTGCATTCATCTTTTGATGCCGCAAGTTCCTTATCATATACGGGGTTTCCTCTCTTTAGGAAAGTGCTTGTCATATCCATCATTTGCAATGTACCAGAATGGCCTATACCAATTACCGAATCCATTGGTACCATCTCCAATATATATGACTTCAGCTCATCTAAGTCCTCAAAATACTTGACTTCAATGTTTCTCTTCTTGAAACTTTCCTTTAGTTTTATCATCTTCTCCACTTCCATACCTTATCCCCTTATGAACGATGTATTTAAATTATCATTACGATTCCTCTTACTTCCATAGCTTTTATCTTTTAAACCAATCATTCTTCATTAATATTGCTTATCTAAATATAACTTTCCATACTTAACAGCATATTGTAAGTCACTCCATATATTGGTATTTAACCTATTGTAAAACACATGTTTTAGCAAGTCAATATACAATAAAACCAACACCTGCGTTGCATACACAAAAAGCTCAAAGCAAGTATACTTTGAGCTCAAATTAAAACAACAAAAAACCCAAAGCATGCGCTTTGAGCTTCCATATCTTCCTATTCAGTTATTGACTTTTCACTACACTAGAAAACGATAAAATTCATCCAATCTAAACAAACCATTTTTAGGTCAAGCCCTCGACCTATTAGTAACAGTCAGCTCCATGTGTTACCAC
>JAEZKL010000192.1 GCA_023415475.1 Bacillota bacterium
GGCTAAATCAACTAAAATGCTGCAAATAGCCCAAAACCCGGAAGTTGCATTTACAGTTTGCTCCGAGTGGTTTTCCGGTAACGGAATAGGTGAAAACCTCGGTTGGGTATTAGACCCTAAAAACGCCGAGTTAAGAGATAAACTCCGTATGTCCTTTGCAAAATGGTATGACTACGCAAACAATGAAAAAGATGAGGACTGCTGTATTTTGGCAATCCGCATAACAAGATGCACAGTGATGAAAGACCACGGTTCTATGCGTTATAATATGGACTTTGTGAATAAAGTAGAGACTGATGAAGGGTGCATTATATAATACAGCAAAAATAAGGCTTTCCGAGTTCCGGAAGGCCTTATTTGCGTCATAAAAGTTCCTTTACCTTTACAGGTTGCCTCCGTACTGCGCAAGCTTAATACGAATAATGAAGGTTGTACTAGAGCTAATATGCACAAGCTTTGCGCATTTTTACCTGTTATTATGCATATTCTGCATTACAACGATTATTTTATTGCAGAAACTGCGATTACATTGTTGCTTTTTATATAAAATAATGTAAAATTATATTGGAGGTGTTCAATATGAACTTGGGGAATAAATTATTTGAAGTTCGAGAGACTGCTAAAATATCGCGTGCGCAGCTGGTTGAACTCCTAAAAGAAAAAGGGTTTGATGTCAAAACTTATACGATCAGCAAATGGGAAACCGGGGTGTCAAAACCTTCGATTGAGGTATTCCTCGCTATTTGCGACATCTGCCGAGTGATGGACATACGACAGACTTTTACCGGCAAAAGGCTCTTACGTTTATATGACATACCGGTCTCGGCCGGCCTCGGTAATTACCTTAGCGATGGTTCTTACGAGATGTTTGAAGTTGACAATACTGTTCCAAGTATGGCTGATTATGCGGTAAAAGTAAGCGGTAATAGTATGATGCCCCGCTTTGTAGATCAGCAAATTATCTTTATCCATGAGCAACCCGCTCTGGATGAAGGAGAGATTGGAATCTTCTATCTGAACAACGAAACCTATTTAAAAAAGCTTGGGAAGGGGTATCTGAATTCTTTGAATCCTGAATATGCCCCTATCCCAATTCAAGATCATGACAATTTTAGAGTATTGGGAAAGGTTGTCGGGTAGACCCTTTTGGAACGTACAGCTTTATAGAGGTGAAATAATGGGCGAATTTAATCCAGATAAAAAATATGAGTCATTCAAAATCCCCGGGCAGCAGCAGTTTAAACTAGACGGGGCTGCTATTGAATTGCCTCAAACGAAAACCGCCGAATCTGTTTCACTTAATGAAGGTTTGTTTTATGAGATTGAATACGATTCCTGTCCTATACCGGGCGTTGGAAAATTTGTTTTGAAGTCTCAAAAAATAAAGGAGCCTGAAAAGGACGAAAAGCGGGATCTCTTTGGTCAGATGAGAGAGATTGCAAGATCACACCGTTCCACCTATGACAGCTCGAGATTTTTTGATCAGCGGGTTCAACGTAATAATGCGATAATCTTTTATATGCAAGGTATATTTATGAAGGATTTTTCAGATGATTATTCTGGAAACACGCAATTTTCGCAATACTTTCCAAATTATCATATAATGGGATACGAGCAGCTCCGGACATATTTTACCTGGCGCACAGAGGTTAGAAAAGGAAATGTTACTGATACATCCGTGTCATACGCATTTCTTTATATCTATGAGTTGTTAGGAAACATCGGAGTAAACGACCCACAGGATGGTCTTAATCAACTGATGTCCTTCTGGAAGGCTTTCAGTGCTTATAATAAGTCCATCGACAAGTATGTATTAAGGTGGCTGAAGGATTACCATATCTACTACGAGCTTCCACATTCTTTTAAGGAATTCATTGACACAAACAATCTTACCGGGTATTATCCAAAAATGGTGGATATCGATAACAGCTTCAACCTATTCTGTAATATATCAAAGTATGATATAAGGAAATCAACTTTTTTTGCCGATGATAAAGTGAAGCTAATAACGGATTGTTTCTACTTCGTAACCAATATAATCAGGCAGACATTTGTAGATAACGGAATCCATTTTGATGAATCGATATTTCAACCTACAAAGAAAATGTCTGAATGGAAGCCGTTTAAGGACGCATTATTTTATCAATGGATGAAACAGAAGGACAGGCGTATCGTACTATCTGAAAATGAAATTTATATATGCAGCAATAATAAATGGACTTTCAGCACGGTCATTTCATCCGAAAACGGACGACAGCTGATCGGATACATTATGAAGCAGATGGAAGTTGTTTTAAGAAAAGTAACGAACTATAAGTATAAGCTCTCAGCAGACATTAATACGGTCACCCATGAAGCCGTCGACAAATTAAATAAAGCAGGTCTTTCTCTTGAAGTAATTATAAACGATGCGGTCGCCCAGTTCTACAAAGAAGCGACCAAAACTGTCGTAATAGTGGATCAAGTGGCATTGTCGCGAATCAGACAGGAAGCTCTGATCACACAGGAAAAATTGATCGTGCCGGAACAGGAAAAGCAGTTCGTTCCGGTTGTTCCCATTCAAGAACCGCTTGATTTATCTTATGCAGCTATGCAGGACAAGGCTTCTATGCCGCCGCCTCCTGAATTGGAACCAACTCCCGTGTCCGATGCTTGGGAAAGTTTGAAAAACATATTAACCGAACTTGAAATCGGGGCATTATCTGTGGTGCTGTATGGTGAGAATGAATTAAAGGAATACGCTGATGAGTGCGGTATCATGCTGGAGGTTCTTGTTGATGGGATCAACGAAAAGGCGATGGATTTCATTGGCGACAACCTTTTAGATGAAGAATTCGTTTTATACGATGACTATAAAGAACAAGTAAAGGAATTGATAAGATGAGTATGGTAAGTCAAGTACCGAACAGAATAGCGAACATTTTAATAAACGCCTTAAAAGGCGGAGTTGTACCGAGAGTAGGCCTCGAATACATCACTGTAGGCAGGACCCAGGAAATTGCCGCCATACTTCATGATATAGAAATGATTGAGGAAGGCAGCGCGTCTTTCCGTTTCATAGTTGGTAAATACGGCAGCGGGAAGAGCTTTCTGCTCCAAACAATCCGAAATTATGCCACGGCTAAGGGCTTTGTGGTTGTGGATGCCGAACTTTCGCCGGAACGCCGATTCGCCGGCACCAAAGGCCAGGGATTGGCTACCTATAAGGAGTTGATTCAGAATCTTTCAACCAAATCAAAACCCGACGGCGGTGCGCTTCCGTTGATACTTGAAAAATGGATATCGGGTATTCAAGCAACTGTTAAGGCTCAGCCTAATGTGAGCGAAGATGAATTTGACGATCTGGTTGAAAGACAAATCTATGCAGTCGCAAGTTCGTTGGAAGGAATGGTCAATGGATTTGAGTTCGCAAAGGCTGTGGTCACTTATTGGAAGGCTTACAGGCAAGACGACTCGGCGATGAAATCAAATGTGCTCCGGTGGTTTAGGGGAGAATATCCATCACGGAAAGAAGCAAAGGACGATTTGGGAATCAATTTCATTGTCAACGATGAGACTTGGTATGACTTCTTGAAGATATTCGCAGCGTTTCTGGTTGGTGCCGGGTATAAAGGGATGCTTGTCGTTATCGACGAACTGGTCAATATCTTCAAAATACCGAATTCCATCACCAGAGCAAACAACTACGAGAAAATCCTTACAATGTATAATGATGTATTGCAAGGAAAAGCGAGCCATATCGGTTTCCTTATGGGTGGAACGCCTCAATGTATTGAGGACAAGTATAAAGGCGTATTCAGCTATGAAGCGTTACGCTCACGCTTAGCGGAGGGGCATTTTGCCACCGCTGATATCAAGGATCTTTCCGCTCCCATCATCCGACTGCAGATGCTGTCGCAGGAGGAGATGTATATTCTTGTGGAGAAGCTTTTAAACATCCATGCACAACTTTATAACTACTCTCCCACCTTGTCGCATGACGAATTAGTCTATTTCTTAACTGTAGAATATAACCGTGTCGGTGCGCAGACACACATTACCCCGCGTGAGATCATCCGCGATTTCATTGAATTGGTCAACATCCTGCATCAGAATCCACAGAAAAGTGTTTCTGAGATTTTAGGCGGCAATAGCTTTGAGATGGCCAAAGGCGGGCTGTCTGATGAAGACATACACAAGGAATTTTTAGAATTTGAAGTCTAAAAATTCCTTTGAGAATATCCAAGAATTTGAGGTATAAATGTGATAGGTGAAGATCTTTCGCTTTGCGCAAACACAGCGCAGGAATGAGGTTAATTATGGATGTTTTTAATAGGCTTGCACCCTTTATTCAAGAATTTATTTATCAAAATAAGTGGGAAGAATTACGAGGTAACCAGGTTGCTGCCTGCGAGGTTATCTTCGACAGTGACGACAATTTGCTCCTATCTTCCGGGACTGCTTCCGGTAAGACAGAGGCGGCCTTTCTACCGGTGCTTACCGAACTATATAATAAGCCGTCAAGCTCAGTCGGAGTTATGTATATATCGCCGCTCAAAGCATTGATCAATGACCAGTTTAAACGGCTGGAGCAGATGCTTCTTGATTCCAACATTCCCGTCACAAAATGGCATGGCGATGCTTCACAGACCCAAAAGAACAAGCTTATTAAAAATCCGGAAGGGTTGTTGCAAATCACTCCGGAGTCATTAGAAAGCCTAATCACCAATAAACGTGGTGCCTGTCTGTCGATGTTCTCTGATCTGCGTTTTGTTATCATTGACGAGGTCCACTACTTCATGCGGGATGTCCGGGGCTTACAACTGCTTTGTGTTCTTGAGCGACTGAAGCTGCTAACAAGTATAAATCCCCGGAGGATTGGCTTGTCCGCAACTTTGGGAGATGTTTCTCTGGCTCAGAATTGGTTAAATACCGGTACCGGCCGAATATGCGCCGCTCCGATTGTAGAAGAAGGAAAGAAACGTGTCCGGCTTCATATCGAACGCTTCGTAAATTACGCCGAAGAACGTGATCTTGTTGAAAGGGACGGAAGCGGTAATGTTGTGGGTGTC
The DNA here is from genome assembly GCA_023415475.1 of Bacillota bacterium. GTDB lineage: Bacteria > Bacillota > Clostridia > Lachnospirales > Lachnospiraceae > Mobilitalea. Next base: position 5,052 of record JAEZKL010000192.1, read on the forward strand.
AACTCCGGGGATATGGGTGACCGCGAGCACTATGAATATCTTTTCAAACAAACGCTGGATAAAAAGACGATTATCTTCACCAACAGTCGGGAAGAGACCGAATTTGTCATTGCTAATTTACGTGAAATTGCCTTAAGAAATAAAGCACCTGATGTCTATCGTGTCCACCACGGTAATGTTTCGGCTCTGTTGCGGGAAAACACAGAGGATGAAATGAAATCCGCTGATGAAAAGATTGTGACCGGTGCCACCGTAACACTGGAGCTGGGTATCGACATCGGTTCTCTTGACCAGGCCGTTCAAGTCGGTGCACCGCTCAATGTCTCCAGTTTCGCTCAGCGTTTAGGCCGATGCGGCAGACGTGGGCAGGTTCCTCAACTTCTTTTTACTTTTGTGGAAAGCATAAGGATAAATTCTGCCGATATTCTGGGACCGATCAATTGGGAATTTATCCGGACTATCGGCATCATTGAGCTATATTTAAAGGATCACTGGATGGAGCCGATTCCGCCGCAAAATCATGCGTATAATCTTTTGTACCACCAGACGATGAGCTGCTTAAAAAGCAACGGTGAGATGTCCCCTGCAGGCCTTGCCCAAGCGATCCTTACCTTAGGTTGTTTTAAAAACATTCCGCAAGAGGATTATAAACAACTACTCTCCCACATGATCAACTTAGACCAGCTGCAACGCACCGAGCATGGCGGGTTGATTATCGGACGAGAAGGTGAAAAGATCGTAAACAGCCATAAATTCCTGACCGTGTTCCTTGCGCCGGAATATCTGCTTGTAAAGGACGAAAACCGTACCATTGGTACGGTTGATAAAGTCTACCCGGTTGGTACCCGTTTTGCGCTGGCAGGTATAGCATGGGAGACGGTGGATGTAAATGAAAAATCGAAAGTAATCTTTGTAAAACGGGTTCCTGGTATATCTGTTGTGGACTGGAATGTAGACTTTAACGCTGAGCTTCATACCGTTCTGGTCCGTAAAGTGCGCAGTGTTTTAAAAGAGAACAATGTATTCCCTTATTTAAGCCCCCGCTGCCAGGACAGATTAGCCGAAATTCAATATATTGCCCGCAACAGCGGCATACTGGACAACCTCGTGACCCCGCTGTCTGATAGAAAATATGCCATCTTCCCCTGGGTGGGGACAAGACAGTTAGTGACCTTGAACTACGCTTTACGGCACAGAAAGATAAAAAGTAAACTTCCCTGGATTACTTGCGTCTATCTTGAAGTGATTTTCGATGGGACAAAGGAAGAGCTGGAGAAAATCATCGACGATATTCTCCATAGCGACCTTAACCTTTATGACTTGCCGTTGCCCGACAAGGTGCAGATCGACGGAAAGTATAACGAGTTCGTTCCGTTTGATCTACTTCGCAAGCAATTCATTGAAGATTATCTTGATTTTGAAGGACTTAGAAATGCTTATCGCGACTAAAGTATTTCCTAATCCAATCGGAAAACGAAGGTATCGGTACAAAAATAGAACAAAATCAGCCTGAGCAGGTGGTTATGCATTGTTACAGTATAACTTACCACATCATAATGTAACTTACCCTCCTGCTCGTTGACGGTATTGAGCTATGCAGCTAGACTTTACTTATATTACGAAACGGGGGAATTGTTATGAACACCGAAAAGAAATTAATCAAAAACAAAGAAATGGTAGTAAAAGAATTATTACCTGCAATTATTTGGGGATTGATAGTCATAATACAAGTAGGTTTATATATACTTGCCATTCCGTATATTTTTATCGAAAAGATTGTCAGAAAACAAACTTTTGCTGGAATAGGATTTAGAATTAAAGGGTTGCATAAAGATTTAATCAAATACTGGTGGCTAGTATTATTACCTATTGGAACAGGATTAGCTTCACTTTTTTTATCAAAGTTAATAGTACCTGAATATTTTGCTCATGTGGTTGAGCGAACTCAGCCATTGCTTGCTTTCGACAATTTGTTTCTACTTATTCCACAGCTTTTTATACTGGCATTAGCGGAGGAAATTTGTTTTCGAGGTTTTTTTCAAAGGAAATTAGGCATTTGCATCAATACAAGAGTTGCAATTATAATCACATCCTTGATTTTTGCTTTAGGACACTTTTCAATGGGTTCGCCAATAGTAGTTATATACGATATAACTGGAATTTTTATTGATAGTATTATATATGGCATACTATTTTATAAAACTAAAAATATTTACATATGCTGGATTTCACACTTATTAGCAAATATTTGCGCGGTATTGGTTCTTATGGTAATCTAATAGCACATAAATCGTATTGGACCATGCAATAACCATTTATATCTGGAGGTGAGCATTATCAAAAAAACATTTTTTAGAAAACATCATAACAAAGCTTTATCCCATGCAGAATAAGAATAATGTAATCTATTTCTGTATGGGATGAATAGGTATTACATTATCTGCTTATTCTGCCTTTATTTTGATAAAAAAATAAGGAGCGGATAAATAATTATGAAATATATAAATGCAGCAGATGTATTACCAGAGGATTTATTAAAGAAAGTTCAAGCTTATGTAAAAGGTGATTTACTTTATGTTCCCAATGACAATAAGCAAAAAAGATGGGGAGAAATAAGTGGCTCTCGTACATACTACTTGAAGAGAAACAGAGAAATAAAAGAGAAGTATAAAGCTGGACAATCCATCTCTCGACTATCTGATTTATATGGATTGGCATTTGATACGGTTAGAAGAATTATTTATAGTTAAATGTAGGCGGGATTCATTTAGAATCCCGCTTTTTATATCACAAATAAGTATAATTATTTATGATATTTTACGAAAGAGGCATTAATGGTAAAATTCTAGTTATAATATGCATTCCAATGAAAGGAAAAGAAACAATCTGAGGTAAACACCGCACAAAGAATATATATTAGAGGGGGGAAGAAGCACATGCAATATGAATTCAGCTTTTATAAAGATGAGGATTTTGATGAAATCGAACAGTTGATACTTTCATCATATCAGTGGGAATACCCAGTCTGGGGACTGAGCAGGCATGAATTTATAATAGGACTGCAACCGGCACATACCGGACATTATCATGCATTGTATCATACTGTTGGTGTCTACAGGGAAAATGGCAAAGTAGCAGCCTGTGTCATCAATGAAGGTGCTTACAACGGAGAAGCATTTTTCTTATTTGACACAAGAGAACGCGGAGAAGATAGAGAACTTCTTAGGGATATGATAAAGTTTGCGAAAACACATGCTTCTACTGTTAAAGAAGACCGAAGAACTAAGTCTTTAAACCTATATATACCTACTTGGAATACTGTATTAAAGGAAATGGTTCTGCAATCCGGATTTTGTGAAACAGAATGGGGCGAGGAAAAATATATTCTACCTTTTGAAAAAAAGCTCTTTGATGTAAAGCTCCCCGATGGTTATACCTTTGCGGACGGGAATACGGTTCCTGACTTTTACCTTTCAAACACTCATCGCCTATCTTTTGGTTACTGTGGAGATAGTTATGCCTGTGAACATGGAGAACAGGCCTTTCATGATTTACGGAAAATGAAACACTATAAAAAAAATCTGGATCTGTGTGTTCTTGATGAACTAAAGAGGCCCATAGCAATAGCTATTATATGGTATGATGAAAGTATGCCCTATTGTGAGCTTGAACCTTTGGGAGTTGTTTGGTGGGAAAGAAGAAAAGGAATTGCAACGGCAATTTTGCATGAAGCTGCCAATCGAGTTCAGTCAATGTTTCCTAAATGTATGGGGATGTTAGGCGGGGATCAGACCTTTTATCAGAAAATCGGTTATGAGAAGAAAGCATTTATTCCAGCGTATCACTGGGAACTAGAAGTCTATATTTCTTGGGAAAAGGAATCCTATGATAAAGACTACGCGAAAGAAGTATAGGTAATGTATACCTACAATATTCCGAATTCATAATTAAGCTAATAAATCACATTAAAAATAAGTGTACCAGAAAACCCTCTGGTACTGTATAAGTGTTGGTATAAGCTTAGAAATAAGCTTTATATCGGCACTTATTCTTTTAATAATAAAACTTAGCTATTTATGGGATTTACACACACTGGTAAAAATAGTAGAATTACATCATATTAATGTTTCAAAGTCAACTCGCAATACGATGCGTTGCCGTTATTGGAACATAATCTTTTTAAATTACGGAGGAATTATGCTCAAATTAGAGAATAATGATTTTTATAAAATAGCACATTTAGTCAAATCTCAAAATGAATTATCTGTACTTTCTGTTGTAAAAGGTTTTATGCCCGGTGAAATATATGTAAACAACATTGATAACCCAACAGCAGCATTGATAAAGACCTGTGAATGCAACTTAATCGCAGGTAGTTCTGATGATATCAATTTTAATTCCGAAATATCTATGGAAATAGATTTTTGGGACCAGTTAACGCCTGATTCAAATGAGTGGATCGATATAATACCATCAATTCATAAAAATCCCTTTGTCAGAAGATATAAAAGAAGACACTACATATTATCTATTAATGATTTTAAAGAATGTAGTATGCCTTTAAAAGATGGTTTTATAATTGAGAAGGTTGACATTGAGTTATTAAGAAAAAATTGCTTAGAGAACTCAGAGCAACTACTTGAATGGATCGCAAATTGGGGGGGTGATACAAGTTTTCAAAAATATGGAGCAGGTTATTTTATACATAATGGCAAGGTCATTGTAAGTTGGTCATTGAGCGATTGTAGTTACGATAAGAAAATAGCAATTGGAATATATACAGATGAAAGATACAGAAAAAATGGGTTTGGAAAAATAGTTGTCTCCGCAACCGTTAAAGAATGTTTTACTAAAGGGTACGAACATATAGATTGGCTCTGTGTAGATACTAATAAAGGTTCAATCGCAATAGCCGAAATACTAGGATTTAAATATAACAATGATTATTACTCTTTTTCAACATATCCACCAATTGAGAATGTTAAGGATTTATCTGAGTCTGAATGGCGTGAATGGGGAGAATATTTACAAAACGCTTCCAAGACCATGGATTGTTTGATGTGGGATTCCCTGTATTGCTATATAAAATCCAATGACATTGAAAAAACTATTCATCTTATGACCTCTATGGAGCAAAAAAAAATCGTGCTGGATTATGTAAGTATTAATAATTATATTAATTATCTTCAAGGGGATGGTTTATGTACTAATTTTAGAAGCCAGACTTGGCTAGATTTTATGAATAAAAATATTCCTTGCTAAAGTTAATTCAACTTCTTATTACTGTAAAGCAGTTGAATTTGTGTAAAATTTATATGATCTGAAAGTGGTGAATTATGAAAAAAAGCGTTTTAATCTCTGCTCTGCTCATAATCCTTCTAGGCGTAGGCGGCTGTAGCGCTAAGGTGGAGAATAGTGCAGGAAATGTGCCCATTGCCCCCGAAATAATTACAAGTCATAGCGAAGTACCTGCACCTTCTGTAACGCCGAAGCCAACGGATGAATCGGAACCCATACCGAATACATATACATACGAAGTCCGCGCTCGTCTCCAGGAAGGTCTTCCTGAGTACCGTTTTGTTGCAATGGGGAAGACAACGGGTATGGCGATGTCAGAAGATGATTGGGCACCGGCTTTTGTGACGGGTTTGTACGTCTACGATGAAAACAGTTTAGCAATCCTCTCAGTAGATTTTACGGACGTTTTGAATGAGGTAGAAGGAAATTCAATCTACTACCAAATGATAGACACGATGGGTCTGCACGTTGTTGACGTAAACTTCGACGGTTATAGGGATGTGCTTATTTTGAACTGTTTTCATGGCGCACACTCTAATTCATGGTATGATTGCTGGCTGTGGGATACAAAGACAGCGTCTTTTATTTACACCAAATCGTTTGCCGAAATCTGTAATCCCGCTATTGATTGGGATAAACAACGTATTTATTCCAGCGGAGGTTCAGGAGCGGACAATCATGACTACTCTATTTATCAATATATTGATGGCCAATTTGTCATTTCAAATCAATTGCATTGGAATGAAAGCATTTCCACAGAGTCACACGGTGATGATATTCTTACTACTGATGGTATCTATGTGAAGGAGGAGCAGCTTGTAAATGGTAATATGGAAACTATGCGTGACGGCTTTCTCCCAAACAATGAGGCTGATGCCTTGCTGGAGAATTATTACGACGAAGAACCATGGACGTTAGATAGTCCTCGATGGTATATGATCGGCGGCCATCACGCGGATGTATGGCTGGAACATTAAGGCCTCTCCTTCGCTTTATCGGCTTCAGAAGCATTCTTTCTGGCTTCTTCTTTATTCATACGCATTTCTTCAACGGATTTTTCATGCAAACGGATACCTTTATATTCCCTGTGAGGTATCAGATTACCTGAGGACAGCCTGATCTTGGCAGCTGCAATTTCATCCTGATACTGCGGTAACCAGGCCTCCCCCGCGACTAACATCTCATCCACCATCTGATAGATTTGTTCCGGAGAACAGACTGCACCTGTTAGGGGATCCATTAACATCGCCTGACGAAGTAGCTTGATATCACCTGCTACAGCAGCTTCCACGGCGAGACGCTGTACCCAGATACTTTGAGAACAGACTGCGGCGCAACCTAATGGTAAGTCTCCCACTTTGGGAATATTAATACCGTTGGCATCAACATAGCCAGGAACCTCAACGACACTTTCATAAGGAAGGTTCGTAATACAACCTTCATTCATTACATTAAAATGACCGCGATAGATGCGTCCCGTTTCCAAACTTTCTATGATATAGGAGCCGTGTTCTTGGCTTCGACTTTCCGGTACGTATTTCTTTGCCGGTTCCTTCATCCAGTTTGGAAAATCTTCCTCAAACCAGTTGCGTCCTTCTCTGCAAACACGAAGGTAACCACCGGTTTCACCGTTAATCCATACACCAAGATCGATCCATCTTTCTAATTCCTCTGAGTGTTTGCGGTACCATGCAACATATTCGGATAAATGCCCATTTGATTCGGTAGAATAATAGCCAAAGTTCTTTAACATATCAATTCTTACCTTCTCGGTTCTGGAAAGCTCTTCATCTGCTAAATAGGCAGGCAAAATTTCAGACAACATATCTTCGCCATTATGTTTAACTGAGATATACCAAGTCTGATGATTGATACCGGCACAGATAATGTCTACTTCTTCCTTTTGTAAACCAAGAGCCTTGGCTATTTGGTCATGCCCGCCCTGTACTCCGTGACACAGACCAATGGTATTTACTTTTCCATATTTATTTGCAGCCCAGGTAAGCATGGCATTTGGATTGGAATAATTAAGCATAATTGCCCCAGGTGCGGCAACTTCACGTATGTCTTTACAGAAATCCAGAATTGCCGCTATGCCGCGCTGCCCATACATAATTCCACCCGCACATAAGGTATCTCCGACACATTGATCTATTCCATATCTAAGAGGGATTTCAATATCTGTTTCAAACGCCTCCAGCATTCCAATGCGAACACAATTAATGATATAGCGGGCGTTTTGAAATGCATCCCTGCGGTTAAGGGTAGCATTGATTTTTATCTTTATACCATTTTCCTCTAAATCTCTCTGGCATAAAGCAGTTACCATCTCAAGATTGTGTTGATTGATATCAGTAAAACTTACCTCAATGTCATGAAACTCCGGTACTGTCATCAAATCAGCAAGCAACGTTCTTGTAAAGCCTACGCTTCCAGCTCCGATAAAAGCTACTTTAAATGACATAAATTATATCCTCCTTATATAAATGCTATTGTTTTAATTGATATATCATTTCACTTTCTATATTATAATCTATTGAAAAAATATATCGGGAAGGAATTCTATACTCCATATAATTATGTAAGATATTATGATATTTTTTATTGTATATAAAAGGAATTACAGTTATAATTAATTTATTCATTCAGATATGGTCTTAATAAACAACATAAAATGCTAAATAAATTCAAGTGCATGACAGGAGTAAAAATGGCTAATTATATCGATAAATCGGAAACTATAAAGGAAAGCATTTATGATAAACAGAATTTGTCGTGCTGGTTTCAGGTAAAGAGCTATTATGCAATGAATTTCGATTTTTTCGAAATGGAACCCCATATACATAAGGAATTTGAAATCATGTATGTCGCCAGCGGCAGTTGTAAAATATTCTGCTGGATGAAAGAGGATAGGCCGGAAGAATGGATACTAAAAGAAGGCGAATATGTCTTCGTCGATTGTAATACAAAACATAAGCTTGAGGTGATCAGAGGCTCAAAGTGCCGCATTTTAAATCTGGAAATAGTAATTCATGACAAGGACTATGGGATATGCTTAGCACAACTCGTTGAACACTCAAAATCTCTACAGGATTTTTTGCGTCATAAGATTAATGGCTTCAAAGGCTATGATGATGCAGGTAATCTTCATACTATTATATCGGAGCTTCATAAACAAATGCAAAATACCATGGATGAAACAGAGTACAATATAATGCAAAATCTCATTCTTGCGCAATTCATAATTGAGATAGGAAGACAAAGTTCAAAAAAATATCACATTGAGAGTGGTAGTAAATATGTACGTATGACACTTACCTATCTTTCAAATTATTTTGAGCAGGATATTAAGATAAAAGATATAGCGAAGGAAATTGGGATATCTGTTGCTTATTTGCAGCGATTGTTTAAAGAACAGACCGGTAAAACACTGGTAGATAAAATAAATGAACTTAGAATAGAAAAAGCAAAAATTCTTCTTGAAACCAGCAGTCTGCCAATCACAGATATTGCAGTTAGCGTAGGCTTTAACAACCGCCAGCATTTTTCTTATACATTTCTAAAGCTTGTAGGTAGTTCCCCCGCTTTATATCGTAAACATAAAGGCGACTATGAGCTCTGGATAGGATTCGGAGAAGAAAACCAGTTTTGAATAAGTACTTCAGTTACTATACTTATATGTCCCTTCAGCGGCTTATTTTATGACCTAAATGAGGCTGTTGCATAATGTTCATAAATAGATAAGGTAAGGATGCTATGATCCTTACCTTATACTAGTTTATTTATTTCGCTGCAGCCCCGACTAATATCCGGAGTACATAGATAATTACCGCTGGCGCAGCAATCTTGAGGACTAAATTAAAATGCCGGTATCACATCTACTTCTCAATTGCAGCTTTTCTGGTATTGATTTTCCTGATAATTTGGGGATCAAATTTAGGCTTTCTTTCATATGTATACAAACCATTCACTTCCTGCTCTACATCGTAGAGCTGTGTATAGCAAAATGCACATATTTGGGGGTTATCCAGTAGCGCAATAGTTAGACCCTCATATCGATTTATGAACTCTTCCATAGTCTTTGGACCATTACCATAGCCCCAGCCTGACTTTTCTTTTTGATCGGGATCCCATTTTATCCCCCCATATTCACTAACGAAATATGGCTGACCCGCATATGTCTGCCTGTCGGGATAATTATTATACACATCTCCATCTGCTTTCATCGGTTCGAATTTTGCCGCAAATTTTTCTACGTTTTGTTCATAACTATGTATATCAAAAATATCTGTTATAACATGATAATTTCCGCTCGTATCAATAACGGGACGAGTATGATCAATGCTTTTAGTCACTTGATATGTTATATGTAATACTTCATCATCCTGTTTCGTACCATCTAAATCCCAGGTTTCATTGAAAGGACACCATCCTATGATAGATGGATGATTATAATCTCTTTCTAAAGCCTCAATCCATTCCGGTAAGAAACCCTCCAGACCCATCGGCGTTGTAATATTAAGTCCCCAGCTTCCATGTTCTCCCCACACCAGATAACCTAACTTATCTGCCCAATATAAATATCTGGGTTCAAATATTTTCTGATGTAATCTTGCGCCGTTAAATCCAAGCTCCATTGATAATTCAATATCTTTTTTCAGGTCTTCATCGGTTGGAGCCGTATAGATTCCATCCGGATAAAATCCCTGATCTAAAACCAGCCTTTGAAAAACGGGTTTTCCATTAATGCTCATCACTTTATTATTCCAAGAAATACTACGTAAGCCAAAATAACTCTCAACATGATCTAACTCGGAATTATCTGCTGTAAGTAAGAAGCTTAAATCATAAAGATTTGGACAACCGGGTTCCCACAGGTGCACCTCTGATAATTCGATTGTTTGAGAAATCTGACTCTGTGTAGAATTACATGAAATTTCACCTACAACCCTTCCGTCATACAGAACCTGAGCTTTCAAATGATAAGGCTCTGTAACACCGGATATATCAGCTGTTATATGTACGCAAGCATTATCTGGATCAGGGTTTAATTTGAAGGATGATAGATATAATTGAGGAACATTTTCCAGCCACACTGTCTGCCAAATTCCTGTTGTCCTTGTATAATCGCAACCTTTAGAATAATATATACTACTTTGTTTTCCTCTCGGCTGCTTCCCTGATCTGACATCATCTTCCGCACAAACAAATATTACATTTTCACCTGGTTTAAGAAAGTCGGTTATATCAAAAGAAAACGAGCTATAACCACCGCGATGGCTACCAACTAATTTGTTATTAATCCATACATCTGTCTTATAATCGACTGCTCCAAAATGTAGAATCGTCCGTTTCGAAAACCAGCCATCAGGAATTACAAACGTCCGTCTATACCAAACTGCATTCATAAAATCTTTGTGTTCTATCCCGGAAAGCTTACTCTCGGGGCAAAACGGAATAATAATCTTTCTTGACAAAGCTTCTTTCTCAAATAACCTTCTTTCTTTTCCACTATTACCATAATCAATTTCAAATTCCCACTCACCATTCAAATTGATCCATTCTTTTCTAACCATTTGAGGTCTGGGGTATTCCGGTCTAGGAATATCAGATTTTGATATCATTATATAGCCCTCCTGTTTATTACTTTTTATTTCTTGTATTATACTGCTATCATAATCGCTAATAAATAGATAAAACAAGCATTTAGGTGAGGAATATGAGCATCCCATACAAACCATTTACCTCCATCCAATTTATTCCTTTACTCCGGGATTCACTTGATGACTGTTCGTTTGATTAAATAATTTATCATAATGCTCTGGGATTTCTTGACTGGACGATGTAGGAAACGTAAAATATATTTGGCTACAAAGATCAGAGAATATAAGATAGAATTTGTATGGAAGCTTAATCATATTTTGCTCAGGGAGGGAGGTTAATATGGATTTTAGAAAAGTCTTTGACAGTATTCCGGAACAATTCGATGAATGGAGACCACGGTATTGCGATGAGCTTTTTGCAGATCTTATTGAATATGCAAAGCTCGGACCCGGAAAAACTGTGCTTGAAATCGGCCCAGGTACCGGACAAGCTACCGAACCTATCTTAAAGACAGGCTGTTCCTATTTAGCGATTGAATTAGGCGAAAATTTTACAGAATTTATGACAAATAGGTTTGGCTCATATAAAAATTTTCAAATCGCTAATGCTGACTTTGAAACCTATGATTTTGAAAATACCAAATTTGATTTGGTGTATTCAGCCGCAGCTTTTCAATGGATACAGGAGGAAATCGGCTACCCGAAGGCGTATGATATATTAAAAAGCAACGGAACGTTTGCTATGTTTATGACGAGGCCTGATATACAGCCCGGTGGTGGATATACTGATGAACCGCTGTATGCCAAAATACAGGATGTATATGACGAGTTCTTTCACCCGGAAACTGAGTACAAATGTAAGCAGGATTATGATGCACGAGACAAATATGGCTTTGTTAATCTGGAACGTCGGGAGTACCGAAAAACAAGAGAATACAATGCAGACGACTATGTTTCTTTAATCGGAACTCACGCTGACCATATAACACTTCAAGAACCATATAAGACAAAGTTTTATGAAGGTATTCGAGAGGTAATTCAGAGCTTCGGTAATAAGATAACGCTGTATGATAACATAACAATGTATTTGGCGAGAAAGCCGTAAATAAAAATATATCTGCAGGGTTTATAATATTGGCAATTTTGATTCTAATCTCGTCTCACGCTCTTCCTAATTCGTCAGGAGTCCATTCTTTAAGAGGCTTCTGACGATTTTTTTTAATTCTATTAACCGTTTGCCCGTACTAAATATGTATGCCTTTCTCTCTATGAAAAATTTAACATTTTTCAAATTGATTTAATTCTACCCTTTTTCTATAATTAAGATAGGTCGTGACCCATATAACAATGAAACGAGGTTTTTAACTATGAAAGAATTTTTTTCAATTGATGAATTGGCGACAATGACAATGTTAACTACTCGAACACTAAGAAACTATATTTCACAAGGTCTATTAAAAGGGGAAAAATTAGATGGTACCTGGAAGTTTTCTTCTGAAAACATAGACTCCTTCTTCAAAGAAGATTTAGTAATTCAGAGCATACAGAGTAAAAAGAACGGTATGGTTTACGAATATATGTCAAACGATTCTAAGAAAGAAAATATGGTTTGCTCACTGTATGATTATACAAATTTAAGGAACGATGAGGCAGAAAACATATATGAGAAGATAGTAACCCTAGTAAACTCAAACAAATATGGTAACATAAGGTTTTCGTATTCTTACAACGGAAAGAAAAAAACGGTGAGAATCACCTTGATAGGCAGTATTAATGAAATTCATAATCTTATGTCTGAATTCATCCTCTTGCAGTAATTTCTTAAGTCCCTCTTTAACGGCTTTTTAGAGACTATGAAAAAACTCTGTAAAAAGAGTCTTCTATGATATGATTTAGAAAGCAGATGGCTTAGAACTTTAAAAGTCATCTGCTTTTGTATTATCTCACATAACTTGATATTGTTAAGATTTTCTGCTATGCTTAGTTCAACAAATTTTAATTTATACCACCTAACGACTTCTCGACAAATTGAATTTTAATTTACTATTTGTCTGTAGAAATAAACTTCGGTTTTACAAATTTCACATCACATGTCAAAACATAATCGATCAGCTTTTCATAATACTTTTCCATGAATGCTTCTGTTTCTTCCATATCATGCATTAATATAATATTCATAGTATTTTTGTCACCAAGTAAACAACCTCCCATTTCAGGATTCTTATCATGGATGTGATTAATGATAGTATCCCATGTAAAATCATTTTCCCAAGCCATTTGATATTCAACAAAATCAAATGTCCATTTCATATCTATAGCTTGATCTATATGTTCTTCTTTCCAAAAGGGAAGCTTAATCTCAGAATCAT
>JAEZKL010000073.1 GCA_023415475.1 Bacillota bacterium
AAATCATTATGCATAATCATGTCTACCTCCTGGTATAATAAAGTCATAGCAAAAAGCTATGCTAAGTCTTATAAAAATCTATATCTAAGTTCGCCGTGCAATCTTTGCCATTGCATTAGCCAGTATCTATACAAAACGTAATGGCGAAGCATTAAATCCTTATCTTTATCAGTACTACAACAAAAAGAAAGAATCCAAACCTAAGATAGTGGCTATTGGAGCTATCATGCATAAGGTTTCATATATAATCCTTGCTGTTCTCCGGAATAATTCAGCCTTTAAATTACGTTCTCCTGAACAACATAGAAACAGATTATGTACAACCTTTTTTGAGGTATATCTTAAAAATATATAGTTAGATATTCTTACAGAAAAGCATTGACTTTAACTAGCTGGTCTACTTTATTATTATGCCAATTAATGGAGAAGTAGAATTATTGTAATGTATAAGCTTATTTTTGAAAATTAGACAAGCGCTTAAACATTATTATATATTTTATTTGAAACATCATTGTACTATATAACCACAATTAAATTTTACCATTCTTGGAGACGAACCCGACAATGCACCATTAGCTCGTGACGGGTGGATCTGGTATTTGCTCACTTTTCAGAGAAATTGTCGCGTCGACTATTGGTTGGCGTCATATATTCTAGATCTTCCTATAAAAGAGGAATCCGGGGGTGGAATTCGCATCGAAAAATCCAGGGGTGATGCATGGATGTGGATACGGTGCGCATGCTGCTATACTTGTTGGTGCAGCAAGAATCTTGTCTGAAATGAAGAATATTTAGCAGCACTGGCTGATAAGTCTGCAACCAAAGTCTTTGGAGAAGGACATAATTTACCTATGGCGAAACAAATGGCATCAGAGGGTATGCTTTACTATTTCCAAAAGACAAAAGGAATTTATGCATTTATGGGATACAGAAATGAGGCTAAAGAATGCATATATCCTCCGCACCATGAGAAATTTAAGATTGATGAAGACTATATGAAATATAGCACAGCATTACATGTACAATTTGCTCTTGATTTTTTAAATAAATAGTATAGGAACATAAGCAGATTTGTATTAATTCAAATCTACTTATGTCCTTTTTCATGTGTAGCTGGTATTTATAGTAACAACAATATAATGGAGTATGATTACACTCCTGATTACACTTCAAATCCGGCATGTGGGAATGCCCTTTCTATCAGTGTTTGCGAATAGGGCATAAAAGCCTCGCTTGCGAGGCTTTGGTCAAATCCTACTGCCCCTGGTCATGAAAAAAGGTTCGCACGTGAGTGTGGACCTTTTTATTTAATTAACTACATATATTACCGAAGATTGGGTTAGTGCATATATTATATCATAATTCAAAACGTAAAGAGGTTTAATATGTTTAGTAATAATGGAAGTTCACGAAATGGAAATTCAATGAGTTTCATTCGTGCAATACACACAGTACCGGATGCACCAAATGTAGATTTATACGTAAATGATAGATTAGCTGTCAGGAATCTTGCTTATGGTAATTATACAGATTATATGCCTATACCGGAGGGAATGTATAGAATATCTCTTTATGTAGCGGGATCTACAGATTCTCCTGTTTTAGTTAATATGTTAAATATAGGTGGAAATTCTGAATTAACCGTAGCGGCAGCAGGTACACTAAGCACCATAGGATTCCTGGCAATTTCTGACGCTAATACGCAAATGGAAACAAACAAAGCTATGGTACGGTTTTTACATCTATCGCCTAATGCTCCTGCAGTAGACATTACATTACCGGATGGAACAGTTATTTTCAATAATGTTTCTTTTGAGCATATTACAAATTACATTGCTGTTTCCCCGATGGCCTACACGCTACAAGTTAGAGTTGCCGGAACAAACAATGTAGTTCTAACAGTACCTAATATTAATCTGGCTGCAGATGAATACTATACTGTTTATGCAATAGGTCTTGTAGGAGAGACCCCCGAACTTAAAGCTTTACTTATATCAGATGGAAGATAACAACTATTAAGCAATGTGTGTTGAATTTAGCAATTTACCATTTAGTATTAAAAGTGCACATCCAGTCTCTGTAAACATTATAAAAATATGATTGTATAAAACAGAGAATTTTGATTATACTCCTGATTACACTTCAAAATAGGCATGCAGGAATGCCCTTTCTATCAGTGTTTGAGGATAGGGCATAAAAGCCTCGCTTGCGAGGCTTTGTTCAAATCCTACTGCCCCTGTCAAGTAGATAATTGAAAAATTAAAACGGGTCGATTATTACAAAAATAATCTATCCGTTTTTTCATATTCTTGTATTTAAAAGGCACATATGTTATATTTCTTTATGTTAACCATGATATATTCGTGCATGAAAAGCAAGATAACAATATCTTCATTGTGATAGTATTAATCCTGAAGGGAGGGGATCTAATGGAATGGCTTGATAATATGAACGCTGCAATGGAATACATTGAAACGCATCTGGCAGAAGAAGTCTCCTATGATCGCGCCGCACAAATCGCCTGTTGTTCGACCTATCACTTCCAGCGGATGTTTTCATACATCACAGGAGTACCACTGTCGGAGTATATCCGGCGCAGAAGGTTGACATTAGCGGCTTTCGATTTGCAAGATGGAAATTGTAAAGTAATCGATGCGGCATTAAAATACGGATACGAGTCGCCGGAAGCATTCAGCCGAGCGTTCAAAAAGCTGCATGGCGTCATGCCGGTATCAGCGCGCGCGATAGGAGTTTCACTTAAAGCCTATCCGAAGATGTCCTTCTCAATCACAATTAAAGGAGATGTAGAGATGAAGTATCGCATTACACAACGAGAGGCATTTCGTGTATTTGGAGTATACACGGACATTAGCACAAATCAGGAGACTGCGTTTGAACAGGTTCCACAGTTTTTCAGAAAGTGTGATGAAGACATGGTGCCGGACGAGATCAACGAACTCTTAGGGCGTTTCAATGATAATCACACAATCTCAGCATTGTACGACCATTCAGAAAACTCATTTAAGTACATGCTTTGTCAGTTCTTACCCAAAGGCCTTTCTGTACCCGATAAATTTACTGTACTTGATGTTCCTGCGGCGACATGGGCTGTCTTTGATGTGCCCGACTATGAAATACAAGCCATGTGGAGACGAATCTGGACCGAGTGGTTTCCTACCTCTGGATATGAATTAGTGAAGGGTGTACAATTCGAGATGTACTACGGGTTAGCCAGCCATGAAAATGTCTTCGGAGAGATTTGGCTTCCGGTCAAGAAGAAATAGTATTATCTTTCGGACATCCATAATAGAAAAGACAGCTATAGAGATGGATGTCGGAAGGTAAAAATGACAGCAATGATAGAAATCTTCTGAAACGGCATGAGCAACTATCGCAAAGGTAAATAGCATAATAGCGTCCTGAAGGACACATTAAAAAGCCTTAGAAATCAATGGTTTCTGGGCTTTTTTTGTATGTAATAAAACAAGTGTAATCAAAAATGTAGTCAAATCTCCAATGATTGCTGGTATTTTACATCATGTGGGAACGTCATAAATTCCAATGAAAATATTGAGCAAAAAGATAAATGCTTTGAATGTCTAACCTATATGTCGTATTATGAACATTTTTGTCAAAATTACCATATGATATGATATGACATTTTTTATAGGAGGTAGTATTATGTTGATTTATAATGCGATATATAAATATCATAGCATTAAGAATAATTTACATGATAAATTAGACAAAACAAGTAAAAAAGTGAAAAATATTCATACGAAGCAACCAACGAAACTAGATCCAAAAGATATACCAAAATACGTTAATCAATTACCGAAACCTCCGGTTTATAAACCATGCATTTCAAGAAAATGGAGTCTATTTGGACCTGGCAAGATAAAACATTCCTATACAATAGATATCAGTGAATTTGAACAACAGGTCCTTCCTCCCGGGTTACCACAGACGAAAGTATGGGGTTACGGGGGCCTTATAAAAGATGAAAAGACCGGCAAAGTAAAGTACTCCAGAAGTACACCTGGTGCAACCTTTGAAGCAATTCGCGGGGTACCGGTAAAAGTAAAATGGATTAATAAATTGAAGGGCAAGCATCTATTTGCCGTTGATCCAACGTTACATTGGGCCAATCCAAATAATAAGCCCATGCATGACCTCTCAAAGCCCTGGCCGCCTTTTCCTCCGGGCTTTCCAGATGCGCAATTTCCAGTTCCAATTGTAACACACTTACATGGTGGAGAAAATGCATCTGTCAACGATGGATACCCTGAGGCGTGGTTTACATTTGATGGGAAATTTGGACCGGATTTCAAAACATCTGATTACTACTATCCGAACAAACAGCTGTCTGCCACACTTTGGTATCATGATCATGCGTTGGGAATTACAAGATTAAATGTTTATGCAGGTTTAGCAGGGTTTTATCTACTACGGGATAGAAATCAGTCAAGTCTGGATGAAAAATTATGTCTGCCATCAGGTAAGTACGAAATCCCTTTGGTTATACAGGATCGTATGTTTAATACGGATGGCTCATTATTATTCAATAATGTAGGTAATAATCCGGATATCCATCCTTACTGGGTGCCGGAGTTCTTCGGGGACACGATTATGGTAAATGGCAAGGTTTGGCCTAATCTTAATGTTGACCGCCATCAATATCGTTTTCGCGTACTAAATGGATCTAATGCTCGTTTTTATAATCTAAAAATGTCCAATGGCATGACCTTCATTCAAATAGGAAGCGATGGTGGTTTTCTACCGAAACCGGTAGAGCTGACTTCTTTACTGATAGCACCTGGAGAGCGTGCAGATATTTTAGTCGATTTTTCGCAAGTTCCTCCGGGAACAAAAATCAGATTACTCAATGATGCAAATGCTCCTTTCCCGACTGGAGAAAGTCCTGATCCTTATACGGTTGGCCAAATTATGCAATTCATGGTCCCAGCCAATGCACAAAAGCCTGTAAAACCGAAAAAACTCCCTGCTAAATTAAACTCCATTCCGTTGTTGAAGCCGGATACAGAAAGAATTTTAACACTGAATGAGGTTATGGGACCGAATGGGCCGACTATGGTAGTATTAAATGGACAGAAGTGGATGTCGCCCATCTCTGAGACTCCAAGAGTTGGTTCTACAGAAGAGTGGGTAATTGCTAATCTGACTGCAGATACACACCCGATTCATCTACATCTGGTACAATTCCAGTTGCTAGACCGTCAGGATTTTGATGCTACTGGATATATGAAAAAATGGGAAGAGATTAATGGGATGGTACCGTTAATGTATCCAACCATTGAGGTACCTATTGAACCCTTCTTATCTCCAGATGGTCCAATCAAGCCTGATAATAATGAACTAGGATGGAAAGATACCATAAGGATGAATCCAAATCAAGTGACAAGAATCAAGGTACGCTTCGCTCCTCAGGATGTTCCATCCGGTGGTGTCAAACAAGGTGAAAATTTATATCCGTTCGATCCTACTACCGAACCAGGATATGTATGGCATTGTCACATCTTAGATCATGAAGATAATGAGATGATGAGGCCATATAAGCTAAAAAAATAAAATGAAATTATCATTCAAATAGAGAGTATTAAGAGCGCCAATCATAAGAATGGCGCTCTTAAAATAAAACCATTTCATCTCGTGAATGTTTGATCATTTGCAGTTGAAAACAGGGAACAATAACAAAATACCCATATATTTACAGACAATAATCAGTTATAATAAGAGTTGTAAAGACATCTAATCTTACTTACTATTTGAACTCATAAGATAGAAAATATAAACCGAAGAATAGGAGGGAAGGTATTTAAATATTTTCATGTGTAGCTAGAAACTAAATATTCTGTTTGGGAAGGGAGTATGAAAAGATGAAAACATTTCATCTGAAAAACAGTAGTGTTAAACGAAGCATTTTCGTTTTTACAGTATTCTTAATACTAATGATTACTTCGCAAATCGTGAGTGCAGATACAAATAGGCAGAAAGATGATAAGGAAAAAATAAAAGCAAATAAAAAAATGTGGACGCTTGTTTGGTCCGATGAATTTGACGGAAAAGGGAAAAACCGTGATACCAATGGTTTGGATCTATCAAAATGGGGATACCAGAATGGTACCGGTGCAGAATATGGTGTTGATGGCTGGGGTAACAATGAGCTGCAATATTATTCAAAGGACAATGTTCAAGTTAAGGATGGCAAACTGATTATCATACCAAAGCTTGAAGCCATAGGAGGGAAGAAATATACTTCCGCAAGACTTTGGACAAGCAATACCTTTTCGAAAAAGTACGGAAGATTTGAAGCAAGAATAAAGCTACCGGCAGGAACCGGTTTCTGGCCGGCATTTTGGCTGATGCCGAAAAATGACGTTTACGGCGGTTGGGCAGCATCCGGAGAAATAGACATCATGGAGGCCAGGGGGCGACTTTTGCAGGAGGTTGGTGGAACGCTTCACTATGGCGGTTCCTGGCCGAGCAATAAATATTCAGGGGCTAGCTACACCTTTGATGCAGGACAAAGCATAACCGATTATCATACCTATGCGATTGAATGGGAGCCTGGTGAAATCAGATGGTATGTCGACGATAAGCTATACCAGACGCAGAATAACTGGAGTACGAATGGAATAGACGGTGAAGAGAAATTCGCTTTCCCGGCACCATTTGATCAGGAATTCTATATTCTTCTTAATCTTGCGGTGGGTGGAAATTATGATGGTGGCAGAGAACCGGACGCTTCCGTATTTAACAG
>JAEZKL010000127.1 GCA_023415475.1 Bacillota bacterium
GCACACAGCTGAGATAATGAAAGCCGCCTTACCATATTTCGATTCCGTGACCAGAATCCGAATGGAATTCTTCACTAAGGCTCTGGATCTTATGGGAAGACTGAATACCTTGTCCAGCCGCAATAATATGGTTGCCTGTGGCTACGAAAATTCTAATATCGATATGGAAGGCCTTCTAAATGGGATCCGTCCCTTTTGTGATAGTAAGGAACGGGTTATCATAGACCGCATTCTTAATATATTCAACATGAAAAGAATGTTCGAAATGTACAATAACTTAATGAACACTATGAAAACCATGCAGGAATTCGGAGGTTTTCCTTTCACCAACGAAGATAGTAAGGATGATACTGATACGGTCACAGGCAATTTCACCGGATCGAATTTTGATTCTATCTTTCGGGAGGGTGGTTCAGAGGATACGAGATCAGAGGATACAAGGTCAGAGGATACGTGGTCAGATAATACGAGGTCGGAGGATACTGCGTCCCGGGATGGTCAAAGCCATACTCACAATAATGAAAATAACTTTTCTAATGATAATCCAATGTTCGAAATGCTTAAGACGATGATGCCACCGGAGCAACAGAGTACCTTTGAAAACTTAAGAATGCTTTTTAATACGATGTCATATGATAATAATAACAAATCTGATGATAGTAAGGAGCATGTTAATGGCTGATACGTCGTGGACCAATAACCCCAGGATGAAAAATGTTGACCCTAAAAAGCTTGCCATACTCTTGGAATTAGTGAAGGAAGCCGAGGGTAAGCCAATGGATAAGCTGTTACCCTTGTTGATGACTACAAACAAACGACTTCAAGAACAAAATCTCGCCTTTACCAAGGATGAAAGTGATTTAATGATAGAAATTCTGTCCAAGAATATGACTCCTAAGGAGAAACAGCAATTCGAGATGATTCGAAAGATGATGGCAACAACAAAAAAATAAAGCGAAGTACACAATATCCTAAGTATGTTACATTCATAATGACCTCAATGATTTATTCGTGGGCTATAGTAATATTTAAGATGATATAGCAAAGGAAAGGACGACAGCATCCGTTAATTAATTCATTACGAGATGCAGGTTGCCCTTTCCTTCTTTCCTTCCCTTTGATTGATAAGCAGTACCTTTTCAAGGCCTTTTAACAGAGCAAAGCCTTTTATTTTAATATTACGATGGAATACAGAGGCATATTGATTACTCCATCCGTTAAGGTAACCTCACTGCCGTCTACGGTGAGATATCCTCTGATTATCAGGTTCTCATACCCTGCTGATTTAAGATTCAGTGAAGATGCTACCTTATTAATATTTGATATGATAACCAGTTTGCTACCTTCATAATCCTTTTCCAGTGCACAGATATTCTTATCGGTCAATGCCTCAATCAGAGTGATCATTCCTCTTGCTATTTCCGGATTCTCATTACGGATTCTTATGGCACGCTTATAGTAATTCAAAATAGATAACGGATCTGTCAATTGTTCCTCTACCGGCGCAAAGGTCTGCTGTACGTCATCGGCATTATCAGGTCCTTTGGTCATTCCCGAGCCATCCTTAGACCACTGCATCGGAAGACGCTTATTCTCATCCTTTTTTCCGTAGCTATTCATACCAATCTCTTCCCCATAATACACAAAGGGATTACCGCCCATCATAAGCAGCAGACCGGCAGACATCTTCATCTGCTGTTCGTCATTCACACACATAGCTGAGATCCTTGTCGTATCATGATTACTGATAAAAGGTGCATCAATATATTCCGGATTACTAACAGTATAGGAGTCCTGCATATTAACCAGATTTTTGGCCAGAGAGGAAGCCGATCCGACACCTAATTTTCTTACCGAGTCAATCACAAGACCATCGTACTGGGATAACGGAAAGTTAAAGAAGCTGGTTATGCCACTGGTATAATAGTTCGTAATGGCACTCAATTCATCCCATACCTCGCCGACAATATAAGCCTCTGGCTTGACACTTGTTACATAATCGTTAAACCATTTTAACACTTCTATATTCTTTCCTGTCTCACCGGTATAATACTCCTTCGCAGCATCCAGTCGGAAACCGTCAACTCCCATATCGAGCCAATATTTCGCAGCCTTCTCTATCTCACCTCTGACTGCCTTGCTCTCTAGTGCTAAGTCAGGCATCTGATCCCAGAATACGCATTCATAATACCAATCTGAACTTCCTGCTCTATGATAATCCTCACTGCCATTGCTTTCCTTCGTAAAATGAAAATACTCTACATAAGGACACACAATGGGATCCGGCTCCTCTCCTTCCCCAAGTGTCTCAAGATAAACGACTGCCTGTGTAAACCAGGGATGCTTCGCCGAGGTATGATTGAATACAAAGTCTATGATTAGCTGAATGTCCCTCTTATCACATTCCTCGATCAGCTTCTTAAAGTCCTCCAGAGTTCCGTACTGTTGGTCTACATCATAATAATCCAGTACATCATACTTATGATAGGTGGTTGACGGCATGATAGGCATCAGCCAGATACCGTTAAAGCCCATCTCTGTATTAATATAATCTAATTTTGAGATAATTCCGTTAAAATCACCGATCCCGTCACCATCACTGTCACAGAAGGAGTATACAAAGATCTCATAATAATTTCTGTAATTATCACTGATCATGTTTAACTCCTGTTCATAAGCATAAGAAACTCCGGTTAGGGTAGCCACAGCCTCGGCCGTTGGTGTAGCTATATCAGTTGTCTCCTGCGAGGAACTTTGATCTGACTCTACATCTGCCTGCCTAGATTTCATACAACCGGTTAATGCAATTAGAAATATACTCAAACTGCAAAGTAGAAATATTAATTTTCTTCTCATAACCAACCTCCATGCGGCATCATTCATGCGAGAATATTCATCAGCCTTTTACTGCACCGCTGGTTCCTTCCACATAGAAGCGCTGCGTCATAAGGAACAAAATTGCAATCGGTATGGATATGATGACACATCCCGCAAAGAAGGTGGTGTAATAATATTCCACAAATTCCTTCTCCAACATCGTCCATAAGCCGATTGCTACGGTAAAGTAAGTACGATCCTGTCCAAGGATAACCTTGGCGAAGATGTAATCCACCCAGGGTGCCATGAAGGAGGTAAGCAGCGTATTTACAACAATCGGCCTCGATAAAGGCATCGTTATTTTCGTAAAGACCTTCCACTTAGAGGCTCCGTCAATATAGGCAGCTTCGTCTATTGTTCTAGGTAAGGTATCAAAGAAGCCCTTAGCGATATAGAAGGTAAGACTCGAACCACACGAATATACCAAGACCAAGGCCGCCAGCTTTAACTGACCTGACTCCAGAAGACCAAAGCCCTTTAGGATGTAGTACACCGAGATCATTGTCATAAAGCTTGGGAACATCCCAAGAATCAACGCAATGTTTAGCAGCTTCTTACGCATCCGAAAGCGTAAGCGTGATAATACATAGGATACGCACAGTACGAAGAAGGTGGAAAGCAGACAGCTGGCTACCCCAACAATCAATGTATTAGTAAACCATTTCGTGAATATCAAGCTACCTGTTTGGGAAAATAAATTTCTATAATTAATGAGTGTATATCCTCTTGGCAGAATATAGCTCTTATATGCACCTCCCTCTTCTCGAAGCGAGGTTAAAGCCACGAAGAAAATCGGGAGAATCCAGATAAAGCCTAACACTGACAAGCCGATATGAACAAATAAATTCGTAATTCTCTTTCTAGCACGGCCTGAACGTTTTGTATAATTATTCATTATTGGAATGCCTCCTCATCTTTATAAGATGCTGTACGACGATAAGTTAACAGCGAGAGTGTCGCCAGTACTACGAATACGATAATACCGATAACCGAACCAAGGTTATAGTCCTTATTCGTAATTGTCAGCTTATAGAGCCAGGTCACTAAGAGGTCCGTATCACCGGCATAGTAGAAATCGATGGATTCAGGACCGCCGCCGGTAAGCAGATAGATAACATTAAAATTATTAATATTTCCAACAAATGAAGTAATCAAATTCGGTGTAGTTATGAACAGCATATAAGGTAATGTAATCTTGTAGAAGGTTACGAATGCATTCGCACCGTCTACCTTAGCTGCTTCGTATAAATCCTTCGGGATATTATTTAAAATACCTGTGGTACTCAACAACGTGAAGGGAACTCCAATCCAGATGTTGATGAATATAATTGTTATTTTCGCCAAGGTTCCGTTTGTCAGAAACGGGATCGATGCTGTTGGGCCTATAATCCCCAAAATACGCAGCATTGCATTAACCGGACCGTTGGTGTTAAAGATTGTTCTCATCGTCAGTAATGTAACAAATTGCGGCACTGCGATGGATAATACAAATATAAATCTCCAAAAGCTTTTAAACCTGGTACCTTCGCGATTGATCACCATTGCCAGCAGCATGCCCAGGGTATAACATAGAAAGGTTGCAAAAACTGCCCAGATAATCGTCCATTGGAATACCGGCCAGAAGGTATTTGACAGAACTCCCCCGGTACTGAACATTTTCGTAAAATTATCTATCCCAACCCAGTCAAATAAATTACCCGGTGGCTGATGGTCTCTGTCGTAGTTGGTAAATGCGATAAAAATATTGAATACTAAAGGAATTACTGTAAATAAAATAACACCGATAATCGGTATAAATAATAAGGTGACCTGAAGCTTATTATGGGCTAAGGATTTGATATCATCAATAAATCCCGGCATAGGCTTACCAAGCTTTTTTCTTTGTTCCGAATCATATGCACTCTTCACCGATGAAATCAGGACTCCGATAAATACCGCTGTAACGAAAATAGTAACTACACCGTAAAGCAGGCAAAGCATTGAATTATCGCCAACCACATATTCATATATTCCCTTTGCTTCATTGAATACTTCTTCCTGTTTTTTCGTTCCCAGTGTGACAAAGTCTTGTAGGGCCCTTATGCCTATGTTGGACATATAGAGAAAAAATCCTGCTTCCAGAGCGAGATATAAAAGTCCTCGAATAATCTGTTTATGTAGGATACTACCTAAGCCGAAGATGACTGCCGACAACTTCGTGATGATATTCCCTTGCATAAATGCAGTTCCAAAACCATAATCTCCAAGGAATATAGGCTTATTAAATCGTTTTTGCTTCTTTCCGGCCATAGTTTTCCTCCTCGTTATACAAAATCCATTAGGATTCTTCATGATAGAAACGGAATGCCCCATAAATCGGAACATTCCGTTCTATTATACAAAGTGAAAGTTCTTAATTACTGGTCTAGTTACTAAGCCTATTCAACTACCAAGGTTGATACAAAGGTATCTAACTTAGCCTGAGCATTGTCCTTGTTTAAGTCTCCGCTTCTGATCTCAGTAGCAATTGCACCGGCATTAGCCCAGTATCTTGCACCGAATTCAGCTGCTGTAGGCTGCATAACAGATGCTACTTCAGCTTCACTAACGATAACTGCTGCAACCTCATCAGCCTGAACCTCTGCGGAAGCACCAACAGTTAAGTTAGTAGGAACCTGTGCAGTCTCAACGAAACGCTGTTTCTGCATCTCTTCACCACCTAAGTAAGCTGCGAATGCAACTGCTACCTGAGGGAACTTAGCCTGAGCATTTACACCAATTGCCTTAGAGCCATAGAAGCCCTTTAGCTGATAATCCTTGCCATCGGGATTGAAGGTGGGAATTACAGCAAGACCTAAATCATCGCCTAAAGCATCCTTATATAACTGATAGTTCCAAGAGCCATCAAACCAAGCACCGATTCTGTGGTCAGCAGCTAACTCAGATAAAGATACATCATCACTGTATGCACATTTCGGGTTGTTAATTAAGTCGATTAAGTAATTAGTTACTGCTAAACCGGTAGAATTATTCCAGTTACAGCCTGCAGCAAAATCATTCTGGCTCTCACCATAGATTGTTAAGCCTGCACCGTAATACCAGGAACCTAATTTCCAACCGCCTGCAGAATCAAAGCAGAAGTTAAATACATCGTCTGCTGTTTCTTTCGCCATGATAGACTCAACAGATTTCACATCCTCTTCTGTTAAGAGAGACTTATCATAGTACATAAAGAATGTATTATGTGTAAAAGGAATTGCATAGATTGCTTCATCAACAGTAACGGTTGCAACTACTGCCTCAGCCATAGTTGACTTAACCATTTCTTCAGTGGAGCCACCGAGTCTTGCAATTGCACCTGCATTAACAAGAGCAGTTAACTGATCATTTGCGAAGAAATATACATCACCTGCTGCTGCTACATCCTTAAGGATCTCATCCTTTGCGGTATCCTCACCCTGTGCTACTACTTCGAAGGCGATTTCCCATTCCGGATGCAAAGCCTGGAAGGATTTACACATAGAATCCATAGTACCGGACTGAATCTGATTCTCAGGGGCCCATACCTTTAAGGTAACAGCTTCCGGAGCTACAGGAGCTTCGGTTGCTGCAGGAGTTTCAGCTGCGGGAGCCTTGGTTGCTGCGGGTTGTTCTGTTGTTACTTCTTTTGTACCACATGCTGCGAAACTACCGATTACAAAAATTGTAGCCATGAGTAACGCGAAAAGTTTTGATACTTTTTTCATAACTTCCTCCTTTGCCGCTTTTTGCGGATTTTAATTATTTTTTTAACCATTCTACCTCTTTCTCAACGTGCAAATAGTTGGAGTGTATCCACCTAAGCTTTGCTATTTATACATGCTAAACCTGTGAGCTGATCTAACATGCTTGAATAAATATGCTTGATAGCATATTAATTCCACACTTCATTTGCGTAATCACGAATCGTTCTATCGCTTGAGAACTTACCGGCGTTCGCTGTATTGATAAAACATTTTCTACGGAAGGCATAGGTATCGGCAAAGTCCCGATTCACTCTGAGCTTTGCATCGCAGTAGGGAATAAAATCCAAAAGCAGGAAGTAATGATCAGGCCTGTGCCAATGTGCTCCATAAAGGATTGAATTGTATAGCTCTGCGAACATTCCCGTTCCCCCGTCATCAAAGGTTCCGTCAACCAGAGTATCCAGAACCTTCTTAATCCTGGGATTTTGTTCATAAAGCTCTTTTGCATTGTAGGTATCCTTAATCTTCAGGATATCCTCAACGCGGGCACCGAAGATATAATTATTCTCCTCTCCTGCCTGCTCTACGATTTCTACATTGGCACCATCGAAGGTTCCCAGTGTAACCGCACCGTTTAACATTAATTTCATATTACCGGTACCGGATGCTTCTGTACCCGCAGTTGATATCTGCTCTGAGATATCAGCCGCCGGAGTCAGCTTCTCCGCATAGGATACATTGTAGTTAGATACAAATATCACCTGCAGCTTATCCTTCATCTCTTCCTCGTTATCGATCAGCTTAGCGATCTCATTGATGAATTTGATAATCCCCTTTGCTCTGAAATATCCGGGAGCTGCTTTTGCTCCGAAGATAAAGGCAGTAGGATTAAATTCTTTTATTCTGCCGTCCTTTAATCCGAAATATAGATCAATTATTGAGAAAGCATTCAACAGCTGACGCTTGTATTCATGAAGTCTCTTAACCTGGATATCGAAAATGAACTCCGGATTGACACGGATATTCTCCATCTTATAGATGTAATCCGCCAATTGTCTCTTCTTAATTCTCTTGATATCGCCAAACTGCTTAATCACTGCCTTATCGTTGGCGTACTTCTCAAGCTCCTTAAGGCGGTCAAGATCGGTTACCCAGGAACTGCCGATTTTATCGGTAATAAATCCGGAAAGCTCCATATTGGCCAGCGCCAACCAACGGCGCTGTGTAATTCCGTTTGTCTTATTATTAAAACGCTCCGGATATAGCTCGTACCATTCCTTGAGTGCATCCTTCTTCAGAATTTCGGTATGAAGCATTGCAACACCGTTGGTAGAATGGCTCGCAAAGATTGCAAGTCTCGCCATGTGAATGGTTTCATTATCTATAATCAGATACGGTCTCTGCTCCTCCCCGGTCACCTTACCGAAGGTATTTAGCTCCTTCCGTAGTGCCCTCTGAAGCATTACAATATATTTATAAACATTCGGGATAATTGCTTTGAACAGTCCGGTATTCCATTTCTCCAAGGCCTCGCTCATAACGGTATGGTTTGTATACGCAAAGGTCTCCTTTGCAATACGAAGTGCTCTGGAAAAGGTCATCTTCTCATGTTCCATCATCAGTCGAATGAATTCCGGAATTGCAACAACCGGATGAGTATCATTCAATTGGATTGCATACTCAGAGGAAAAATGAGTGAAGTCATCACCATGCAGCTTCTTATATCTGCCGATTACATCCTGCAGGGTCGCAGCAGAGAAAAAGTATTCCTGCTTCAGTCTCAGCTTCTTACCTTCGTCGGTATTATCATTCGGATAGAGAAGACTGCTGATTGCCTCTGCCTCGTTCTTATTCCTATTGGCTTTATCGTATTTTTGTTCATTGAAGAGCTCGAAATTAAAGTTTTCGATGGGCTCTGCCTGCCATAATCGTAAGGTATTCACCTTTTTGTTGCCGTAACCGATAACCGGTGTGTCATAAGGTACTGCATATACGGATTGGTTCTTATAATCGATTCGAACCTTCTCTTCCTCCTTTCTTACTGACCAGGGATCTC
Organism: Bacillota bacterium; assembly: GCA_023415475.1. Lineage (GTDB taxonomy): Bacteria > Bacillota > Clostridia > Lachnospirales > Lachnospiraceae > Mobilitalea. The sequence continues at coordinate 8,638 of JAEZKL010000127.1, forward strand.
CGAAGCGCTGCCAGTCATCCGGGATTTCCTTCTGGAAACCATCCTCAAAATACTGCTTGAACAATCCGTACTTATACCTTATTCCGTAGCCGTTTAGGGTAATTCCTATGGAAGCACCGGAGTCTAAGAAGCAGGCTGCCAAGCGGCCTAAACCACCGTTACCAAGCGCTGCATCCTCGATATCCTCAAACACACGGATATCCACATTATTCTCGCTCATCAGCTCTGAGAACTGACTAAACAATCCCATATTATATAAATTACTGTATATCAAACGTCCTACCAGGAATTCTGCTGATAAATAGCAAACCTTTTTATCCGGTTCATTCAGTCCCCAATCCTTCCCAAGGTTCTTCATTGCTGCCTTTGAGACTGCATTGTATAGCTGAATGGTCGAAGCTTCTTTTATCGTCTTTCCATAATCAAGATCAAGTATTGTAGCTACATTCGCTTTAAAACTATTTTCCATATTGCCCCCTAATCCATAAAGGAATATTCACTTCTTTATACGTCATCACCAATTGATTATTTATATTTTTTTCGGAAATTTTCGAAACTATATTCATACAATATCATTATGGATGACTTTTGTCAACATACTTAATCATATAATAAATCACTATGTTGAAAAACAATCAAATATCAGTATTTTTCAAAAATATCAGACTAATATTTGCGATTACAGTAGTATTAATTTAAAATCGAAATAGAAAAAGACAAATTACACAATAAAACAGAGAAATTGCAAGAATAAATATGTTAGAATAGGCGAATTCTGAAACATATATTGAAAATGAAATATGTTCGGTTTATACTGGGTTTGTTAATAGTGCAAATGAATAATTTCCTGGGAGGCATATCCATGGCAACGATTAAAGATATTGCTAATAAGCTTGGAATCGCGGTAAGTACCGTATCAAAGGGATTAAACGATGCGAGTGATATCAGTGCTGAGATGAGGCAGCTGGTACTAGATACTGCTGTAGAAATGGGTTACGCTTCTAAGAAAATGAAGTCGACCGGTACAAGAAAAGTATGTATTTTTATAGAGAATATGGATTATGAGAACATAGAACAGTTCGGTTATGAGATTATTGTCGGCTTTAAGCTGGCAGCCGCCAGAAGGCATTGGGATGTTACTGTAGTTCCTACCAATCTGAATATGCAGACCGCTGAAAAATTCGATACTTACATGTTGAAAAACGGATACAGCGGTGCCTTTCTGTTAGGGTTTACACTCCATGACGATTGGGTATGGCAGCTGTCCAAAACCACAGTCCCTACCGTTTTGCTCGATAATTACATTGAGCGTAATAACCATGTTGGTTATGTGGGTACTGACAATTATGAAGGTATCGATCTGGCAGTGGATCATCTCAATAATCTGGGACATACAAGAATAGCATTTTTAAACGGCTCCAAAAACTCTATGGTTTCTGAGCAGAGACACCAATCCTTTATTAACAGCATGACAAAGCATGGTTTAGAGGTTGATGAGAATCTGATAGAGTATGGTTATTATGTACCGGATTGTGCTAAGGATCATGTACCTGGCTTCCTTGACAGCGGTGCTACCGCTATTATGTGTGCCAGCGACTTAATTGCCTCCGGTGTTATTACAGAAATAAAGAAGCATGGATTAAAGGTACCGGAGGACATTAGCGTAATTGGCTTTGATGATTTACCGATTGCCACTCAGCTTACCCCTACGCTGACCACGATTCGTCAGGATCGTACCGATCTTGGTAAAAGCGCCTTTCTTCTTCTGGATGGTCTTATCCATAATGTAACCATCAGTAAGCTTTTACTCCGTGCCAAGTTTATACAGAGAGAAAGCACAGCGCCCTGTAAACCCAGATAATTTGAACGATAAACAATAGAAAGTTCACATATGTGCATGCAAATTTGCAGAATGTTAACAAACAATGTTTGTTCACATTGCTCAATGTGCTTACGTGCAAATAAAAAACTATGAGAAAAAATCTCATAGTTTTTTTATGTTATATGTATGCGATTTCGGGTGTGAATTTACATTTTAACTCGGAACTATACGGCATACAGTTTATTATTGTATCCTCCATGAGGAGTGGTTTTTGATATCCCTTATTAAAGCTATTAATTGATTATATCTCGATTATTCATATTTGTTTGAGGATATCTTGCGAAGCTTCAATCTGCGGTTCATTGCTACTCTTAACAAGGTATAGAGTACGGAGAACATCGGTATAAAGATCAACATTCCTGCTACACCCATCGTGCTGCCACCTATGGTTACCGCGACTAGCACCCACATGGACGGAAGTCCAATGGAGCCACCGACTACATGAGGATAGATGAAATTACCCTCGATCTGTTGCAGTATTACGAACATCAGAATAAACAGCAACGCAGTTAGCGGATTTACCATTAAGATTAAGAAAGCACCGATGACACATCCGATAAATGCACCGAAGATCGGGATTAATGCAGTAAAGCTGATCAACACACTGATCATCAACGCATACGGGAATCGGAATATACTCATAGCAATAAAAAACATCAATCCCAGAATCACTGCCTCTAAGCACTGACCGGAGAGAAATTTGGAAAATGTACTTTCTGATAAGGAGCATATGGATAATGTCTTAGCTACGACCCTCTCCGGTAGATATGCATACATCAGCTTCCTTGCCTGCTGTCCCAGCTTCTCCTTCTGTGCCAAAACATAGATGGAGAAGATAAAGCCCAAGAAGAAATCGATCATTCCTCCAAAGATACTGAAGGCCGTACTGAAGGTAGATTGAAGTATATCGGCAACACTGTTCATGATAAAGGCATAGATATTCTTAATTAAGCCCTGCCAGTCAACCGTGTTTATATTAAAAATATCCTTTAAAAATGGATACTTATGAACTAACTTAATATAATTTCCTTCCGCCCGATTAAAAAAATCATGTAATATATTGCTCTCACTGATCGTTCGAAAGGTGTTGACGATTTCCGGCACAACCAGAAGCGTAACCAGCACGATGACACCGAGCACCAAAATAAGAGTAATAATCAGACTGAGAGGACGTTTCAACTTCCTTTGTAAGCTGCTTTTCATACTCTTCCTCTTAAAAAGCCGATTCTCAATTGCTCTCATAGGTACATTAATGATAAAAGCAATCGCTGCTCCCAGAATAAAAGGAAAGGCTAAGTTAATACAAAAATATAATGCTCCTAACACAATGTCTAAATGCTGCAGACCTACATAAAGTAAAACTGTGAAGGTGATGATTCCGAGTATTTTTTTGATATTGCTTTTATTTAATTCCATTTTCTACTCCTTTTTTTTCTTTAAGCTGTGATACATTAGAATGTATTCGTTAATATACATCAGAAAGGAAAGGAGGAGAAACGCCCCGCAGACCATCATCAGAATATTTGTAATACTAACCCTTAGAGTAGGTACAGCAACCAGTACCAGCATTGTCGCATAAAAAACTGTGGTTGAGACCTTACCGAACCATTTTGCTCCGTTGAGCTTTGTTCCCTTTTTCAACATCACAATGCCTGCGACTAATAAGAACAGCTGCATGATAACAAATAAGATCAACAGTAAAAACATCCATTTGAATTTAACCACCAGGATAAAAATCAAGGAAGCTTGGGTAAGCTTATCAGCCAGAGGATCAATAATTTTTCCAAGCTCCGTCACCATATCAAATCTTCGTGCTATAAAACCATCCAGAAAATCAGTTAAACCTGACAGAAAGACAACCGCAGCTGCCTGGAAATATTGCTTTGGCTCAGTAGCTCTGATATATGTGACCAAAAAAACAGGTATCAATAGAAAGCGAATATAACACAGAATGTTCGGAATGCTCCAAAGATCCTTTTTCGTAAATTTTGTCACTAACTTCATTCCAATTCCCCCTAGTATCCATATTTATCTAAATATCTGCTATACACTGATTAGTACACGATAACAAACTTCTATTTATTTTATTATACCGAACTATAATATTTTTCCATTCATCTATCTAATCCTATTGTTCTCGTATTTAATACAATTCTAACACAAGAATTTGTTCTCGCATAGATTATATTTCCATTTTTAAATTAGAAATTGCTTAGAAAAGCCGAAATCTTCGGTAAGGGACCCATATTTGTAGTCAAGTATGTTCTATTTTTGCATATATATTCTGTAACTATATTCATCAGGAGAAACCATGAGCTTTATTCAAGAATTCATTGCGGAATACGGGACGCTTGCCATGTTTATCATCATTCTTATGGAATATGCATGCTTCCCGGTATCCAGTGAAATTGTCCTCCCCTTCTCCGGTGCGATTGCCTCTGCCAATCATACGAATTTTCTTGTTATCCTTCCACTCAGCATTCTGGCAGGTCTTATCGGTACCGGTATCTGCTACGCTGTCGGATGGATTGGCGGTGGTGCTGTCCTTCACGCTATCGTACATCGATTTCCCAAAGCACAAAGAGGGATTGATCATGCTAATGAGAAGTTCCGCAAGCATGGAGGCGCTACCGTATGCATCGGAAGAGTCATACCCATCATACGTACCTATATTTCTCTGGTGGCTGGAGCTGCAAAGCTTTCTCCTGTTACCTATTTTACCTATACCCTTCTTGGTATTACCGTATGGAACACACTCTTAATCGGCTTGGGCTTTACCCTTCAGGAGAATTATCAAAAGGTAGCCGGCTATTATGAAAGGTATAAGTATAACCTTCTTCCGATAGCCGGCCTCTGTATCTTTGCTATATTATTAAATTTTATCTATCAAAAGAAAAAGAAGAGGAAAATCCAATCACTATGGTAAGCACATTGGCAATTACTATCATGAACTTAAAACATGTTCATGATCTCTCAGCTCCGATCGTATACTCGTAAGCAAGCTTACGGTATACTCACTACGCTTATGTCATATCATGAACTTAAAGCATGTTCATGATCTCTTTGCTCCGATCACATGCATTCAAGCAAGCTTGATGCATGTTCACTACGCTTATGTCATATATTTAAGAGAAGATTTAGGACAACGGGAGTGAACCCACTTATGCAATGGCATAGTTTACCAACCAGTGAAGTCCTCGAGGAACTCGGGGTAACACATAATCAAGGCTTATCAGCCAAAGAAGTAAAGCAGAGACAAGAAACCTATGGACGTAATATTCTTGAAGCGAAGAAACCTAAGAGCCTTCTTATGAAGTTCTTAGCCCAGTTTTCTGATTTTATGATCATCATATTGATATTAGCTGCTGTCATATCCTTTGTTGTATCTTATCTGGATGGCGATCCGGATTATGTGGATCCGGTCATTATATTATGTATCATAATCTTAAATGCTACTCTTGGGCTGCTTCAGGAGGCAAGAGCCGAGAAAGCTCTGGATGCTCTCAAGAAAATGTCCGCTCCTACCGCCCATGTTCTTAGGGAGGGGAAAATCAGTGTGATTGATTCCGCAGAATTAGTACCGGGAGATATTATACTACTGGAAACCGGTGGTTTTGTTCCGGCAGATGCGAGGCTCTTAACCGCAATCAACCTGAAAGCTGAGGAAGCTTCTCTTACCGGTGAATCCAATGCGGTTGATAAGATTGCCGAGCTGGTATTAAGACCGGAGACAAATCTGGGGGACCGTATCAATATGGTACTGGCAACCAGTACGATAACCTACGGCAGAGGTCTGGCAGTCGTTACCGAGACAGGTATGAACACCCAGGTTGGCCATATTGCTAAGATGATTATGGAGGAAGAGACCCCCATGACTCCACTTCAGAAACGGCTTGCAAAGACCGGTAAGGTCCTGGGAATTGCTGCTCTTATCATCTGCGGAGTAATATTCATCCTTGGTCTGATGAAGCATCTGCCTGTATTTGATATGTTTATGACCTCTGTAAGCTTAGCGGTTGCAGCTATTCCGGAGGGACTGCCTGCAATTGTAACCATTATGCTCTCCTTGGGTGTGCAACGGATGGCAAAAAAGAATGCGGTTATTCGAAAGCTACCGGCAGTAGAAACCTTAGGCAGTGCTACAGTTATCTGTTCGGATAAAACAGGCACTCTTACGCAGAATGTCATGACCGTAACCCAGATCTGCTCCATCTTTGGTAATGAGAAGCCAGGCAGCAGCTTCGGGAGCTTTCTGCTCTCCCACGCGGCCCTTTGCAACGATACAATCCTGGCAATTGATGACAAAACGCTATCTCTTACCGGCGAACCCACGGAGAAGGCCCTGGTTTTGGCTGCCTATCATTCCGGAATGAACAAAAATGAGCTCGACACCACTTATCCGCGTGTATTTGAGATCCCATTTGATTCTGCCAGAAAGCTTATGACAACGGTTCACTGTTCACCGGAGGAAGGATATCGAAGTGTAACAAAAGGAGCCTTTGATTTCATGCTAAGCCACTGTACTCATTATTATCATGACAGTAAGCAATATCCTCTGACTGCAAGAGATCGAAAAAGGCTGAATTCCGTGAATAATTCCATGACAGAAAAGGCACTCCGTGTGATCGCGGTCGCCTATAAGAATCTTCCCGATAATTTTAAGAATATAAAGAAAGAATCTCTTGAGGATGGCCTTACTCTGATTGGCTTGATCGGAATGATTGATCCTCCCAGAGAGGAGGTAAAATCTGCTGTTGCTGTATGCCGTCAGGCAGGAATTAAACCGGTCATGATCACCGGGGACCATGTGCTGACCGCACAGGCCATTGCAAAAGAGCTAGGTATTCTGGCCGAAGGAGAAGAAGCCATCAGCGGGGAGCGATTAACCGAAATGACCAATGAAGAGCTGGCGGATAACATCTATCGCTACAGTGTATTTGCCAGAGTCTCTCCTGAACATAAGGTTCGTATCGTAAAGGCTTTCCAGGCCAGAGGTGAAGTGGTAGCCATGACCGGGGACGGTGTGAACGATGCTCCTGCCTTGAATACGGCTGATATCGGCTGCGCAATGGGCATCACCGGTACCGATGTCGCAAAGAATGCCGCCGATATGATTCTGACCGACGATAACTTTGCTACAATTGTATCCGCTGTCAAGGAAGGCCGCGGTATTTATGAAAACATCAAGAAGGCAGTGCATTTTCTCCTTTCCAGCAACATCGGTGAAATCCTTACCATCTTTGTAGCAATACTGATGGGACTGCCGACTCCTCTGGTTGCAGTGCAGCTATTATGGGTTAATCTGGTCACCGACTCTCTTCCTGCTATCTCCCTCGGAGTTGAGCCGGCAGCCAAGGATATTATGCTGAAGAAACCAATCTCCCCGAAGAAGGGGATGTTCGCAGATGGTCTGGCAATCCAGATAGTACTTGAGGGCATTATGATTGGTTCCATATCCTTATTAGCCTTTATGATTGGCTTTCATTTTTATGATACCCCTGCTTTCTATCGCTCCCTTCTTCCAGAGAACAAGGGTATGGTCACTCCTGCCACCTATATTCCCTGGGTTGGCAGATCAATGTCCTTTGCCGTACTCAGCCTATCACAGCTATTTCACTCCTTTAACATGAGGAGCGAGCACTCTCTCAGCAAGATTGGAGTGTTCACAAACCGCAAACTGGTATACTCCTTTCTAATATGTGCCTTTTTACAGATTGTCGTGCTGACGATTCCTGCCCTGAGCAAGATTTTTCAGGTTGTACCTCTGTCTTCGAGACAATGGGCGATCACATTCCTGCTTTCATTTGTACCAATCCTTGTGGTAGAACTGCAGAAGAAGGCATCCGACATAACCGGAAAGAAAAAGAAATGAGAGTTTCCTTTAAATACTAGACGATGAGTATAAATGTATTTTTTTCACAATAGTCCATAGACCTACTTGAAATCCCCCGGGAATCGTTATATAGTAAAGAGGACAAATATTTTAAGAGGTGTTGACGTGGATACTAGAAAAACCGAGAATACTCCAAAGATGAAGCCTTACGATGAAATGTTATGGCAACACTTGTCAATGTATGATGCAATGCCATATGTTTGGGACCCGGATTTAAATGTTGAAAAAGTCTTCAAGTGTATCAGCGGCAATGTAATCAAATATTATCGCTTCCAGATGGATGAACCTTATGAGATAAAACATGAATAACGCACAGAGGTGAACTTAGTGAATGTCATAACATTAGTACATAAATCAACGAATAGCTATTTGATTCAAGCAGACAGCGGATGGCTTATGATTGACTCAGGATGGCCTGATACATTTGCGCAATTATTGCAGCTGATGAACCAGAATAATATATCCGTCCATGAAGTTAATTATCTGGTGATTACACACTTCCACCCGGATCATGCCGGCTTAACCCAGAATCTGAAGGATTTCGGAGCCACATTACTTTTGCACGAGTATCAAGCTCCTTATATTAATAAACTAAATCTCTTATACAAGAAGAACCCAAAGGCTAATTTTAAGGATATCACCAACAGCAATAATATGGTATTCTCTGAGGCCGAGAGCAGAAGCTTCCTAAAGTCTATAGGAATTGAAGGAGAGCTGATCTCTACCCCGGGACACAGCGATGACAGCATCAGCTTGATCATAGATGACTGCTGCGCCTTTACCGGAGATCTTCCGGCACTAGAACTATCCGCAGCATATGAGGATATCGTTATTGAGGATAGCTGGGATATGATTAAGAAGCATTCTGTGAAAAGGATTTATCCGGGACATGGAGATGCTTACGAACTAAATGGATGTTAATTATCATCTGGTTAACATCCATTTTATATGAGAATTCGTATAATGAAACATCTATTTATCCTTATAAATCCATCAAATCCTCATAGAAACAGAAATAACCATATAATATTTATTTACCAACCGTCATTATTCAATGGTTGGTTTTTTTATGTACTAAATTAAGATTTAGGAAACTAACGATGATTAAGGCAAGAAAGAGTTTTATGTGAGTGTGACTGATTTGCTAGACGATATCACATGGGACAGAAAAATAAACTGTCCCATGTGATAAGAATAAATTAGTTAGAGTTACAGATGCTCAAATACAAGTGTAGCCTGTATCCTATCTCCACCCATGAATCCTTTACTTGCGGCTGAGGCTGTAGTTATCGTATGTAATTTATAGCCCTTTGCTGCTTGAGCATTAATTACTCCTTCTAACTCTGTTAGATTTCCAGATCCTGTTCCAATAAACTTTTCTTTCAATGTTACCTGTAATACTACGTATTGTTGCATAATGTTTCTCCCTTCGTCAATTAATTACAAATATTGTTATCAAAAGAATTATAGCACATATGGATATAAAAGGAAAAGTATATTCACTCTCTTTCTTGATCATGAAAAGATAAACCGCATCACTTTGAGGTTTATGTAGCTTAAGGGATTGCTCATAACCTAAAAAAGTATCCCGAAGAGCATTATGATATGCTTTAGCGGGATACTTTTTATATAAACCAAACAATTAAATCCATTTTAAATTATAGATAACATAAGTGCTTTAGTATACTTTAGAATACACGGAAGGCATCCTTACCAAGGTATCTTGCGGAGCTGCCAAGCTCCTGTTCGATACGGAGTAACTGATTATACTTCGCTACACGGTCTGTCCTGGAAGGAGCACCTGTTTTAATCTGTCCTGCATTGGTTGCCACTGCGATATCTGCAAGGGTAACGTCCTCCGTCTCACCGGAACGGTGGGAAACCACTGCGGTCCATCGATTATTCTTAGCCATCTCTATCGCATCCAGGGTCTCGGTCAGAGAACCGATCTGATTAAACTTTATTAATACGGAGTTAGAGATTCCCTGAGCGATACCCTCTGTAATGCGGCTTGTATTGGTAACGAATAAGTCGTCACCTACCAGCTGAATCTTCTTGCCAAGGCGCTCGGTTAGAAGCTTCCAGCCTTTCCAATCCTCTTCTGACAGGCCATCCTCTAAGGATATTACCGGGTATTTTGTACATACCTGATCCCAGAAATCCACCATTTCTTCGACTGTCTTATATTCACCCGACTTCCAGAAGAGATAATCTCCCTTTCTGCCTGCCTTTGCTGCTTCGTCATACATCTCGGTAGCCGCAGCATCGATTGCGATATAGAAATCCTCGCCGGGACGATAGCCAGCAGTCTCAATCGCTTTCACGATATAATCCAGAGCCTGAGTATCGCTGCTGAACTTCGGAGCAAAACCACCTTCATCACCGACAGCGGTAACATATCCGTCATTCTTCAGAAGCTTCTTCAGGGTATGAAATACGGTTGCACTATGCTCAAGAGCCTCCGAGAAGCTCTTTGCACCAACGGGCATAATCATGAATTCCTGTATATTAAGACTGGAGTCAGCATGCTTTCCGCCATTGATAATATTCATCATCGGAACGGGAAGAGTCTTAGCATTGACGCCGCCAAGATATCGGTATAGCGGTAAATGTAAGGAAGCTGCTGCAGCCTTTGCCACAGCAAGAGATACACCAAGAATTGCATTTGCACCAAGCTTACCCTTATTCGGTGTACCATCCAATTCAATCATCTTAGCATCAATATCTCCCTGCTCCAAAGCACTCATACCAATTAGCTTAGGTCCAAGGATTGTATTTACATTCTCTACTGCCTTCTTTACACCGGTTCCTAAGTATCTGCCCTTATCACCATCTCTAAGCTCTACTGCTTCAAAAGCACCGGTAGAAGCACCTGAGGGAACTGCCGCTCTTCCAACGCTGCCATCTGCTAAGGTTACCTCTGCCTCTACAGTAGGGTTACCTCTTGAATCAAGAATCTCTCTTCCAATTACCTTTTCGATGATTAAATTTTTCATTATAATTCCATCCTTTCCAGCATTTATTCTATGGTATTTTATTATATTATTTACTCTTACATGGAAACTATTCCTATTATAAGTACGATGAATGTACTTTGATATCAGTATAACAACCACATAATAAATATAAAGTGATTTGAATCACAAAAACAGGTACATTGTGGTATCTATACCTTATATTTTAGCCTTTCCTGATACTCTAAGCAAGCTCTAATTAGTATTTCTTGGTATATTTTAGATTGTTATACCGTTCAAAAATTGATATACTATCTAAAGAATGACTTAATTATTATACAAAGATAAATATGTACTGCCTCACGGCAGAATGGAGGTTAACATGAGTAAAACATTTGAGAAATTACAGCCCTTACTGGAAAAATCCATGGCATTGCAGACAGCCCGCAATTTGTTTGAATGGGATGATCAGACAGTAGCACCCTTTGAAGCAGCTGATTACACCTCGAAGGTAGTCGGTATCCTGTCTGATGAATATATGAAAAGCATGATTAACGACGATATTCGAAAGCTTCTGAAAAAGCTTCAGGAGGAGAAGGAGCAGGAGGCTTTGACAGCTACGCAAAAGGCCATCGTGAAGGAACTGAGCAAAACATACGAGCAGCTGGAAAGTATTCCTCCGGAGGAATATCGAGCCTTTAACGAATATACCTCCATCGCCAATCGTAAATGGGCGAAAGCGAAAAAGGATAATAAATATGAAGATTTTGCACCTTATCTGAAGAAAATCATTGAATACAAGAAAAAATTCGCCGGTTATCGTGTGAAAGGTGATAAAAAGCCTTACGAGGTTCTTCTCGCTGATTATGACGAGTGCTTCATGATCAAGGAATTAGACATTTTCTTCGATAAAGTAAAAAGTGAAATTATCCCCTTACTCAAGGAGGTTGCAAAGAAGGCAGAAACGATTGACAAAAGCTATAATTTCTTATCCTATGATATCAATAAGCAAAAGGAGTTCTGCCGGTATTTAGCCGGGTATGTCGGCTTTGACTTTAACCGTGGTGTGATTGCTGAGAGTGCTCATCCTTTTACTCTTCAGCTCCATAATCATGACGTTCGAATCACGGACCGATACATGGAGAATAACCTTGAGAGTGCCATGTTCTCCATCATTCATGAGAGCGGTCATGCTATGTACGAAATGAATATTGATGACGCGATTACTCAGACTCCGGTTGGCGGCGGTGCTTCTATGGGGATGCATGAATCCCAGTCACGCTTCTATGAGAATATCCTGGGAAGGAGCAAGGAATTCTGGGAGCCTATTTATGATAAGCTGGTAAACACCTATCCTGAAAATCTTCAGAATATCAGCCTAGATCATTTTATTAAGGGAATAAATAAGGCAGCTCCAAGCTTGATTCGTACCGAAGCAGATGAGCTCTCCTACTGCATCCATATCATTATAAGATATGAAATTGAGAAGATGCTGTTTAACGAAAAGGTCGATATCGATGAGCTTCCGAAGATCTGGAACCAAAAGTATCAAGAATATATGGGAATTGAGCCTTCTACCGATGCGGAAGGAATTCTGCAGGATACTCATTGGTCCTGCGGTGAATTTGGCTATTTCCCCTCCTATGCAGTCGGTACTGCGGTAGCCTCCCAGATTTTTGCCTGCATGAAAGAGAAGATGCCGGTGGATCAATATCTGAAGGAGGGTAACTTAAACCCGATTCGTGAATTTTTGAGGGATAATATCCACAAGTATGGTGCGGTTAAGAACACAAATCAACTGCTAAAGGATGTTTGCGGAGAAGAGTTTAATGCCGAATATTATGTAACCTATCTGAAGGAAAAGTATAAAAATCTATATAACCTATAAGCTCCACCTAGGTATAATACTCGCTTCATATCCGGTCCATGTTATGAGTTCAAACTCGTTATGAAAGGTCTTAATGCATAATAATGCTTTATTTTCGAATGAAATACATTTTAAATGCATTAATTCTACTTTATTATGCATATTTATAAATTTAATATTGCATTTTTTGATAAAACGATGTAATATGATAGCAATATTACTAAAGGACAATATTAATCTTGAGTATACAATAGAAAGCACACTTCGGGAACTTTCTATTGTTATGAATAATCATGGTATGGACAGCCATCTTGGAGGTTACAGGAGTGAACGAATATACCTTTCACTCTGAGATTTTTGTGATGGCACAAGCGCCATAATGGAGGTAAAATATGAAGCTGTGGGGCGGACGCTTTACGAAGGAAACAAATCAGTTAGTTCATAATTTTAATGCATCAATCTCCTTTGATCAGAAATTCTTCAAACAAGATATTGAAGGCAGCATTGCTCATGTTACCATGCTGGCTAAGCAAGGGATTATCACCGACGATGAATGCGATCAGATCACAGGCGGACTATCCGGTATTATGGAGGATATTTTAAGCGGAAGTCTTGAGATTACGATGGAGTACGAAGATATTCACAGCTTCGTGGAAGCACATCTCATCGAACGTATCGGTGATGCCGGTAAGAAACTTCATACCGGCAGAAGCCGTAATGACCAGGTAGCACTTGATATGAAGCTGTACACCAGAGATGAAATTGCAGTGATTGATGGGCTGGTAAAGGAGCTTCTCTTCTCTCTTCATCGTATTATGAAGGAGAATACCCAGACCTTTATGCCCGGTTTTACACATCTTCAGAAGGCACAGCCGGTAACTCTGGCACATCATATCGGTGCATACTTTGAGATGTTCAAGCGCGACCGCCAGAGACTTACGGATATCTCTAAGAGATTGAATTTGTCACCCCTTGGTTCCGGCGCTCTTGCAGGAACCACTTATCCCCTTGACCGAGAATACACTGCCGCACTCCTTGGCTTTGACGGACCGACGCAAAACAGTATGGACAGTGTCTCAGACCGTGATTACCTGATTGAGTTACTCAGTGCTCTATCTACAATCATGATGCACTTAAGCCGCTTTAGCGAAGAGATCATCCTCTGGAACAGCAATGAATACCGGTTTGTAGAATTGGATGATGCTTATTCTACCGGCTCCAGCATCATGCCACAGAAGAAGAATCCCGATATTGCCGAACTGGTAAGAGGTAAGACCGGACGTGTCTATGGTGCATTAATATCCTTACTTACCGTGATGAAGGGACTACCCTTAGCATATAATAAGGATATGCAGGAGGATAAAGAATTTACCTTCGATGCAATTGATACTGTGAAGGGCTGCGTTGCGTTATTCAATGGAATGATCGCTACCATGAAGTATCATAAGGATTATATGGCACAAAGTGCGAAGAACGGCTTTACTAATGCAACCGATGCAGCCGATTATCTCGTAAATAAAGGGGTTCCTTTCCGTGATGCACATGGTGTGGTAGGTCAACTGGTGCTCTATTGCATCGAAAGGGATATCGCTCTGGAACAGATGAGCCTTGAGGAATTCCAGCAGATCAGCCCTGTATTCGAAGCCGATATTTATGACGCAATAAGCCTTATCACCTGTGTTAATAAGCGAAATACCGTCGGAGCTCCAGGTTTAGAAGCGATGGCAAAGGTAATACAATGTAACGAGGAGTACCTTAAGCAATAAGACTATTGTATTATAATTAATCATACATGGAAATCGAGTAGGAGGCGGTGATTAACCGCCGTCCTCTCACAGCACCGTGCGTACCGTTCGGTACACGGCGCTTTCAATAGTTGACATGCACAGACTGATATGCAATGGCCAAGTCATAAAAGCCATT
>JAEZKL010000175.1 GCA_023415475.1 Bacillota bacterium
ATGCATAAATGCAAAAGGACTGTTGCAAAATGTATTATACTACAATTTTGCAACAGTTCTTTAAAGGTTGGATCTTATTTACGCTTTGATTTACCCAGATAAGCAGCCTTAACGGACTCATCATTGAGAAGCTCTGCGCCGGTACCGGCTAAAGAGATATTGCCGGTTTCACATACATAGCCGTAATGGGCAATCTTCAATGCAAGGTTCGCGTTCTGTTCAACCAGAAGGATGGTAACACCCTCTTTATTAATGGTCTTAATGATATTCATGATATCATTTACGATGATCGGAGCTAAACCGAGAGAAGGCTCATCCATCATAATGAGCTTCGGCTTACTCATCAGAGCACGGCCAACGGCCAACATCTGCTGCTCACCGCCGGACAAGGTACCTGCCATCTGCCAGGAGCGTTCCTGTAATCTGGGAAACAGCTTATATACCCATTCCACATCCTTATCAAGATTATCCTTTCGAAGGTAGCCGCCAATCTTGAGGTTCTCAAGTACGGTAAGGTTAGCGAATACGCGACGACCCTCCGGAACAAGGGTGATTCCCTTTTCAACAATGGAATTGGTGGTCTTCCCGGTAATCTCCTCGCCCTGATAGAATATCTTGCCGCTTTCTGCTTTCACCAATCCTGCGATGGTACGAAGGATGGTACTCTTACCAGCGCCGTTTGCACCGATTAAAGTAACAATCTCACCCTCGGGCACATTTAGGCTGATACCCTTAACTGCGCGGATACCGCCATAGGAGACATACAGATTATCTAAGGTTAATAAATTATTCTTCGCCATCTTCCTGTACCCCCAAATAAGCTTCAATAACACGCTGGTTATTCTGTATCTCCTCCGGAGTTCCGGAAGCAATCAGCTTACCGAAGTCCAGCACATAGATACGATCGGAAATGTCCATAACCAGGTCCATATGATGCTCTATCATAAATATTGTTAAGTTGAATTTCTTACGAATGTCATAGATGAATGCGGTTAACTCATCGGTTTCTTGCGGATTCATACCAGCAGCAGGCTCATCTAAAAGCAATAAATCAGGCTTCGTAGCTAAAGCGCGTGCGATCTCCAGGTGACGCTGCTGACCGTAAGGCAGGGAATTAGCCACTTCATCTTTCACATCGGTCAAACCGAGAATGTCAAGGAGCTTTAAGGTCTCTTCGCGCATTTCTCTCTCTTCCTTGTAGTTGATACCGAGTGTTGCCGTGAATACATTTGCCCTCTGGCGCATGTGCTTTGCAATCAGTACATTATCAAAAGCGGTGAGCTCCTTGAAGAGACGAATGTTCTGGAAGGTTCTTGCCACACCGAGCTTTGTGATCTGGTCCGGAGTCTTTCTCATGGTAGTTGTATAGCTGCCCTTATTCTCTCCGGAATAAAGCTTCTTCATGTTGCCCTTCGGAAAGTTGCTAGTGATTAATTTGTCTTTAAAATATACAGCGCCGTTCGTAGGAGCATATACGCCGGTAATAACGTTGAAGGCAGTAGTCTTACCCGCACCGTTCGGTCCGATCAGAGAGACGATCTCATTCTGGTTTACCTCAAGGGATAGGTTATCTACTGCTACGACACCGCCGAATTGCATGGTGATATCACTTAATCTCAAAACTGAATTAGGCATTCTTAGCACCTCCCTTTTTCGAAGAGAATAGCTTTTTCAGCCGATGCTCGAGTCGATCCCAGGAGAATTCGTTCTTGCCCATAATACCTCTCTGATAGAATAGAACGACTACGAGTAGAATAATCGAGAAGATTACCATACGGAAGCCCGTACGGAAGAAGGGGATCTGAACTCCTCCGATGGACAAAGGATTATCAAAGAAGCGCAGCCACCATTCCTTACCTGCAGTAACAAGAAGAGCGGCAAGGACACTACCGGTAACACTACCGATACCACCGATAACAACAATCAGTAATATATCATAGGTTAAGGATACACTAAAGGTCTTTGAGTCAATGGATCGCATGAACATAGCCAACATACCGCCACTGACAGCGGAGAAGAAGGAGCCGATGATAAAGGACATCTGCTTATGCTTAGCGAGATTGATCCCCATAGCTTCTGCGGCAATCTCATCCTCGCGGATAGCACGGAAGGCGCGTCCGTAGGTGCTTCGTAGCAGAAGAACCATCAACAATACACAAACCACCATAATGGCAAAGGTCTCAACAATGGAAGCAAAGCCTGGGATCTTCTTCAGACCATAGGAGCCATTGGTGATGGTGTCCATCTGTGGACTGGAGATAATGGCACGCATAATCTCGGAAAATCCAAGGGTTGCAATTGCAAGATAGTCACTCTTTAACCGAAGAACCGGATAACCGATAACAGCAGCAAACAGAGCTGCTACCAAGCCACCGATGATAAGAGCGATATAAGGCAACAAAGCCTGAGTAAAAGCGGGACCTGATTCCAGCCAATTCTTAAAGCCTAAGATTGCTGGAGAGATGCCACTGATATAATATACATCAGAGATGTTTTCCACCGGAATTAAAAAGATCGCTGTTACGTAAGCGCCTATTGCCATAAAGCCTGCCTGACCTAGGGAGAAAAGACCGGTGAAGCCGGTAACCAGGTTCATGGAAACCGCTACTACTGATAAAATAATTCCTTTTTGTAAGACAGTATATGCCATGCCATATTGGTGTTTATTTGCCTCCAGGAAGAAAAGAAGAGCAAGTACTAGGGCACCCAGGATGGCAGTATAAATAATTTTTTTTGACTTTTTCATACGAGCCTCCTAGACCTTATCTATCATTTTCTCGCCAAACAAACCGGTCGGACGGAAAAGTAGAATAATAATTAATAACACAAAGGTAAATGCATCACTATAAGTGGAATATCCAAATGCCACCAGGAAGGTCTCACAGATACCGATAACAAAACCGCCTACAACAGCGCCGGGAATACTCCCGATACCGCCAAGAACTGCGGCAATAAAGCATTTTAAGCCCGGAAGAGTACCACTGAACGGAGTAACGGACATACGGTCGGTAAAATACAGGATCGATCCGACTGCAGCAAGGAAGGAGCCGATGACGAAGGTGGTGCTGATGGTATTGTTAATTCGGATGCCCATCAGCTGTGCGGTCTCCATATCCTTGGATACGGCACGCATAGCCATGCCGACCTTGGTATGATTGATTAGCAGCATTAATCCGATTACGATTAGAATAGTCAAAACCGGTGTAATAAAGGTAACCAAAGAGGAAGAGATGCTTCCTATCTGGAATATTTTCTTTAGGAAGGGTATTTCCGGATATGCACGAGGAAGTGCGGTGAATAAATAGGTTGCCAGATTCTGCAGGAGATAGGAAACGCCGATTGCAGAGATCATGATTGACATACGCGGTGCGGAGCGGATTGGCTTATAGGCAACACGCTCGATTACAACACCAAGAACTACGGTAAGGATACATACCAAAGGAATAGCGATCTGCCAGGGGAAGGTAACCATGGAAAAAATCATGAAATAGCCGGCCATCATAAAGATATCTCCGTGAGCGAAGTTGATGAGTCGGAGAATTCCATATACCATGGTGTAACCGATGGCTATTAACGCATAAGCACCACCAAGGGATATTCCTGTTAGCACATGCTGGAAAAGGGTTGATATAGTCATGAGATGTCCTCCAAAACATTCGAATCATTCAGTTAATCAGAAAAGGGCTGCCTGCAGATATCGAAGGCAGCCCCACACTTCAATTCATTATTTTGCGATTGTTACAGTTTTCAAGAATTTAAAGGCACCGCCTTCAACAGTCTTGATAAATGCCATGTCCTTCTTAGCATCGCCATTCTCATCGAAGGAAATAGATCCGGTAACGCCATCGATCTTTACATTAACTAACGCATCGCGGATTGCAGCTGAGTCAGTAGAGCCGGCCTGCTTAATTGCTTCCAGAGCTACTAAATAAGCATCATATCCAAGTGCGGATACAGCCGGAATAATTTCGGACTGATTATTTTCTTTTAAGTAAGGCTTAAAGCCGGTAATAAAGGATTCTGCCTCTTTTGTTGCGGGATCAGCATCATCGAAGAAAGTGGAGAGAACAACGCCTTCTGCATACTCGCCTGCATTTTCTATGATGGTAGAATTCTCCCAGGTATCACCAGCCATAATAGGGCAGGTAATTCCAAGCTCACGAGCTTGTGTGATGATCAAGGGAGCAGTTGCAATAGAAGATGGAGCAAAGATAACATCAGGATTAGCTGCCTTAACATTGGTTAAGATAGCCTTGAAGTCGGTCTGATTAGTCTGGAACTGTTCTTCGCTTATGATTGCGCTATCACCTGCAAGCTCCTTGAAGGCCGTTACAAAATAGCTTCCAAGACCGGATGAATAGTCATCACCTAACTGTGTAATAACAGCAGCCGTCTTAGCACCTTCCTGGAATGCATAGTTAGCCATTACCGTACCCTGGAAAGGATCAAGGAAGCATACACGGAAGTAAAAATCATTTCCAAGTGTAACCTGAGGGTTTGTACAGGAAGCACCGATGGCAGGAATCTTAGCTTCTTTGAAGAACTCGCCGGCAGCGATGGATACGCCGGAACCATAGGAACCTAATACTACTTTTACACCGGAGCTGATTAAGCTTTGAGCTGCACTGACTGCTTCTGTCTTATCACTCTTGTTATCTACTTCAACTAATTGAATATCATATGTAACGCCATCAATTTCAACAGTGGGATAAATTTTGTTCGCATAGCGCATACCAAGAACTTCCTGGAAGCCGCCTCCTCCATTCTCTCCCGTTACCGGTTCGAATACACCGATTTTAATAACTTTGCCGCCATCACCTGCTTTTGTGCCGCATGCACTGAACAGACCTGCTACTAAGCAGAGGCTAAGTACTAATGTAATCAACTTACGTTTCATAATATTGACTCCTCTCTTCGTCTTCACGTCAAAGACATTTGTCTTTGTATACGTTGACAGTATATCACTTAAAATCAGACAAAGCAAGAGTATCTTTGGGTGGGGAAGAAATTGGCAAGACATTTATGAATGACAAAGAGGGATATAGTTTAATCCTTTCTGCAAAGAAAGACCCCGGCATCCTTCGTTATGTATAGACCCTTACGTCCCAGCTTCTGTTTCAAAAACTGCTCAAAGGAAAACATCCGGCCGTTTAAGAGCTGTCTCTGATTACCATGGCAGGAGTAGATATAATCCGCAAGAGGGGCAGTATCTGTTACAAGGAGAGCATCCTCAAAGATATGTCTTTCCACTAAGGAGAAGTAACGGGACAACTCCGACTGACCATAGTCTAAGCCAAAGATATCGAAGAGCTTTACTTCTGATAAAGCAATACGCTCGTCATATTCCTTCACAAGGAGTTCTATTTCCTTCATATGCTGCTTACCATAGGTACTGCAGCAGAGATACCCTCCCTTCTTCAGAACACGGGAAAGCTCCATTAATGCTTTCTCTCTATCCTTGGCATAGAAGAGGACGTGATTCGCTATAATCAGGTCAAAGGCTTGGTCCTCATAAGGGATATCCTGAAAATCAAAGCAGTCAAAATGGAAGATTTGCTCCTGCTCCTTCAGATTCTCCTGTGCATTTCTAAGCATTCCTGAGGAGATATCAGATAAGGTAATATGGACATTGGTCGGCAGGCGGTCCAAATTATCCTTCCACAACTGGCCGTTACCGCAGCCTACCTCCAGAATTTGCAGCTCCTGCTTAATCGGCAGCAAATCATAAATCCAGCAAAACCACCCCTGAGGATTGAGAGAATAATTGCGGTGAAGGTCAATTCTTGCATCCACATTCATAGAATTCTTATATTGATCTGCCAAAGTTTCCTCCATGTTAAGCAGATGAATCAGACCAATCAGCTTATTCCAGTCCGGTGTCTTTGAGGTGTAGATATAATCATTCGCTTCTGAGATCATTTGCTCCATTTGCCGAAGCTCATCGAGCTTACCCTGTATCAATTTAAGCTGAAGCTGAAAGGATTCCCGTATGAAATCGGTATCTTTATCTCTGGAGGAGATTTCGGCGATATCCTCCAGAGAAAACCCAAGCCTCTTGAGTACAATAATCTGCTGGAGCTTGATAAAATCCGTATCGGTATAATAACGATAGCCGGATTCTCTTACTTCGGAGGGCTTTAATAAGCCTTTGTCATCATAATAGCGAATCGTCCTAACGGATACATTAGCCCGCTTTGCGAATTCTCCGGTCGAATATATACTTTTGTCCTGCATCACAGCTCCAACCTCCTATGTAAAATATAATAATATTGCACTTATCCATATAATCACAAGCCGCTTTACATGCAGGCATGTAAGCTGCTAATCAATGTAGTGTTAAAGCAGATTACAGCTCGGAGCTTCGCTCCCATGGAACCGTAGGTTACATTGCTCACGTTGCACTTATCCATATAATCACAAGCCGCTTTACATGCAAGCATGTAAGCTACTTATGATTATATGGAGTAATCTGCTTATTCGTGAAGATTATACCATATTTCTATTTAGAGCTGCAGAAAATCTTTGTGTTCCAGATACCAGCTTATGGTACGGCGGATACCTTCTGAGAAGTCGGTATGAGGCCGCCAGTTAAGCTCCTTCTGAAGCTTTGTAGAATCAATCGCATATCTTCTGTCATGTCCTTTTCGGTCCGTGGTAAAACAGATGGGGGATGCCTTCTGCCCATACTCCTTAGTCATTATATTACATATAATTGTTACAAACTCGAGATTTGATAGCTCATTGTGTCCTCCTACATTATAGACCTCACCCAGGCGGCCCTTCTGTAATACCGCATCAATTGCCATGCAATGATCCTCAACATAGAGCCAATCTCTGATATTGCTTCCATCTCCGTATACGGGAATTTCCTTTTGGCGTAGACAGCATTCAATACAGAGTGGAAGGAATTTCTCCGGATATTGATAAGGACCGTAATTATTCGAGCAACGGGTTATGAGAATGGGCAGCTGATGGGTTTCGTAAAATGCCTGCACCATCATTTCGGCGCCGGCCTTACTTGCGGCATAGGGATTTCTGGGGTGAAGCGGAGCTTCTTCTGTAAAATTGCCCTCACCGGGCAGATCACCATAGACCTCATCGGTAGAGACATAGAGAAAGCGCTTTAAAGCCCGACCTTCACCCTGCCAGGCAGCATTGGCAGCATTTAATAGGTTTAAGGTTCCAAGGATATTCGTTCTTGCAAATTCCATGGCCGAAACGATGCTCCGATCCACGTGGGTCTGCGCTGCAAAATGAACAATATAGTCAATACTCTCCTCTGTAAAAAGTGCCTCGACCAGCTCCTCATCACAGATATCACACTGTAAGAAACGGTAGTTGTCATAAGCTTCATAACAGCTGACATTGCTACGGTTGCCACAGTAAGACAGGCTATCGAGATTAATGATTCTAATATCCTCTGTTTCATGGTTCCGGGACGGAATACTTCCATCCTCTGGACGGTGCTCCATCAGATAATGAATAAAATTTGATCCGATAAACCCGGCACCTCCTGTTACTAAATAAGTCTTCATAATATAATCCTCCATTCCGCCCTTAGGCAATATAAATATTGGTGTTAAGCACACTTCAGACTTTTACCGGTTGGGTCCGGTATCGTTCGTATGGTTGCATTTTATTAGGTGACGTTAGGGAAGAGTCAATAGGAAAATAAAATTATTCATATACTTTTTATTTGATAATAAAGGATAAAAATAGTAAAATATTATAATGGGTACAAGAAACAGCCAATGCTCCGATTGATGATCTATAGTGGCTCAATCGTAGATGTTATGACTGAATAAACGCTACTTAGAAGAGAGGATGAAGAAAGAATGAAGAAGGTAGTAATCACGGGAGGTACCAGAGGGATCGGATTATCTATGGCGAAGGAATTCCTAAAAAAGGGCTGTAAGGTAACCATAACCGGAAGAGCGACTAAGGCATCGGAGGAACTGATGACGGAACTTAAGCCTTATGAAGGAAGCTACCAATATGTGTCCTGCAATGTTCAACATATTAGTGAGGTAGAAGCTTTATGGGAGGCTGCGGCAAAACATTGGGATGGAATTGATATCTGGGTGAATAATGCCGGACAGAATGTTCCTCATGAATTCTGTTATAATACGGAAGCCTCTTATGTCGATGCGGTAGTCGATACAAATATAAAGGGTGTCATTTACGGATGTCAGGTTGCAGCAAAGCAGATGCTTCTTCAAGGCCATGGACAGATCTGGAATATGGAGGGTCTAGGTTCCAATGATATGATACAGGTTAAAACTGTATTGTATGGAACCACGAAGAGGGCACTGACGTACTTTACCAGAGGATTAGCGAAGGAGTTGAAGGGTACACCGGTGATGGCAGGCTTATTATCTCCCGGTATGGTACTGACGGAGTTTATGACGAAGACACCGGAGGGAGAGACTTCTCCGGTATTGCAGGATAAAAGCTTTCAATTCATTTTTAACAATGTGGGTGACCGTCCGGAGACAGTGGCAGCTTTCTTCATCCCAAGAATTTTAGCGAACCGAAAGAATGATGCACATATTGAATGGCTGACGAATGCGAAGTTCATCCTTCGAATGATGAAGGCTCCTTTTGTTAAGAGAAGACTAATATAGTGATGATTAGAGTGTCAAAAGCCTGTTTCAAAAATAGATTTCGTCAATTTGCACAATTATATATTGATTGAATAATACAGAACATAATTCATTCGCAACACGCTCTCGCTTGGATGACAATGTCATTAAGTTAAGTTATTTGAACCTTGAAAATTTAATAGAGATTTTTTATAAAGACTTTTTACTGGCATAAGCTTA
>JAEZKL010000176.1 GCA_023415475.1 Bacillota bacterium
GGGAAAGGGCTTAACACCGGAGATGGAGCAGGCGATGGAGGCGGCCGGGGTACCGGATTGGTATATCTGGTCCTGTAAGCAGATCAAATACATGTTCCCCAAGGCCCATGCAGCTGCCTATGTTATGATGGCCTTTCGTATTGCATTTTTTAAGGTTTATTATCCGAGGGCTTACTATGCGGCATATTTCTCAATCCGTGCTTCCGCCTTCAATTATGAGCTTATGTGCCTGGGCAGGGATGTTTTGGAACAGCATATCGCCGATTATAAGAAACGAAGTAATACCTTAACCAAGAAGGAGCAGGACACCTTCAAGGATATGAGAATTGTTCAGGAGATGTATGCCCGCGGCTTTCAGTTCTTACCGATCGATATTTATAACGCGAAGGCTCACGCTTTCCAGATCATAGATGATAAGCTGATGCCTTCCTTAAGTACCATTGACGGACTTGGTGATAAAGCTGCTGATGCGGTAGTAGAGGCGGCTAAGCAGGGACCCTTCCTGTCGAGGGATGATTTTAAGATTCGTTGTAAGGTCAGCTCGACGGTGGTAGATAATATGGCCAAGATGGGATTATTCGGTGAGCTTCCGGCTTCCAATCAGATGTCCTTGATGGATTTCCTGCAATAGAAAAAGAGTCGAGAAAAACTCGGTTACGACAGAACCGATCGAGGATAGGAGCGTGACATCATGATAATAAAGGGGTTTCGTTTTGGAATGCTGCTACAGCTAGCGGTTGGACCGATGTGTCTGTTGGTATTTCAGACCTCAGCCACAGCAGGGTTGCTATCAGGATTTTTACTGGTACTTGCGATCACTTTCATTGATGGACTTTACATAGCATTATCAGGACTGGGAGTTGCGGCAATCATTAATCGAAAAAGTATAAAGCTTGCGATCAAGGTCTTCGGAGGTGCAGTTCTTATCTTCTTTGGAAGCAGTACGATAGCCGGAGCCTTAGGAAGTAACCTCCTTCCCTCATTCGCAGTCCTATCGGTGAGGGAAGAGGGCAATATCTTTCTCAAGGGTTTGATTCTGACGGCATCAAACCCTCTGACGATTATTTTCTGGAGCGGTGTTTTTTCCGGGCAGGTGATACAGAATAGGCTGAATAGATCACAGCTGTTATTCTTTGGTTTAGGCTGTGTCCTGTCTACACTTAGCTTCTTAAGTGTAGTTGCATTCCTTGGGAATATGATCAGCGGATTCTTACCGCAGATTATTATAACTGTTATGAACATAGTAGTCGGAATACTGTTAATTGGTTTTGGAATCAAGCTGTTCTTCACTAAAGATAAAAATTAGAAAAATCTACCTCGTGGTTTTGGATAAGATTGATACGAAAAAGGGGAGTCCTTTCGTCATTATCACGAAATGTATCAATTGGTAAAACAATTCAAAAAAAACATTAAAAAAGGGCTTGATTTTTTCCTTCGCATAGTGTAGAATAAGTCTTGTTCTTAAGGCTCGTTGGTCAAGGGGTTAAGACGCCGCCCTCTCACGGCGGAAACAGGGGTTCGATTCCCCTACGAGCTGTTAATAAAAAATCCGAAATTACCGGTTTGGTGATTTCGGATTTTTTGATTCTATACTCTGTGAATAGTCTATTATTATGTTTTAATAAATTGACACAAATAATGGTAATGTTTATAATAACTATATACATTTTAAGTGCAATATTAAATATATATTGTGAAATATTACCAAATTATTATACTAAAGTATAAGGAGCAAGGCGATGAAAGGTAATTATCAATATACCTACGAGTTTTCTTTTCTTCCCTTTGGATCCAATTTTCAAAGAGAGAAGTATTTACCGGGTGAGCTGTGGATTGATGTGGGAAGCTCGCTTGAAGATGGGGTTATCGATCACCATTACTCCGTGAGCCATTATGAATCTACGGTTGAAGCACTTTTAAGTAATGAGGGAAGAGAGGTATTGGAGCACCTTACACCGCAAAAAGATCGCGTACATATCTATCTGCATCGGGATCCGGATTTGGATGCATTTTTCTCGGTATATCTAGTGATCTATTACTTAGAGCATGATAGAACTTTACCCTCTGGAACAGAGTTGATGAAAACCTATGTTTCGGATATAGATACTGGAAGGTTTCTACTGGATGGCGAGAATTTTAGTCATCTATATGCTCTTGTTTCCGGTGTTCGTGAGGTTACCGGGCTTAGTAAGGAGGAAACCTTTGATTTGTGTCTGGAGTTAGTTGAAACTGCAGCCACAAAGCTTGCTACAGAGGAGGACTTTTCCCTTTACACCAGTGATTTGACTCAAGGAAAAGATTTGTTCAGAGAGGTTTCTTCCTCCCTTGCTCAGGATATATTAAAATATCAAGAAGATATTAAGAGTGGCAGCTGTATAGAAAAGATGGTTTTTCTTCCCTCGAAGGGTGAAGATGTCGTTAGCGACAAAGCGGTTAAAGGTTTGATTTGGTCTAAGGTGCCTGGCTGCATCTTTCATAAGATGTGGGCGAGAAGGAGCGGATATCAATTAACGGTGATACCTCTGGAGAATTTCTGCTATTCGGATGGTGAGATCACGTATCCATGTACCAATGTTATCATCGCTCTAAATCCTGTGGATGCTGACGGTAACCCGCAAAGTTATTCTTTATTGCCGATCGCCAAGTATTTAGAAGAATATGAACAGGAGTGCGAATTAAACTTACTAGGGGATAAGAATTCTGCAAAAAGAAATCACAGCCGACCTAGGGGGAATTCCTACAGTCATTTTTATGAGAAGCCTTTTCTTATAACTGGAGACCCGTGGTTTGTTAATAGTACCGAAGACTTGGTAGCTGCACCGGGTAGTGGAAGCTTATTATCAATCAGACAGATCATTGATGTTGTATTAAATTTAGGAGAGTGTTATGTAAAGTCCTGTAATATGAAGATAATAACAGGCTTTTCCTTTGACAGATCCTACCTGACCCAAATAAATAGACTGATCGATAAATCCGGCTGGACCAGTTCTTTGCTTTCCGATTATAACATTGATTATGAAAGCCTAAACTATATGTTGAAGGATTTTTCCAATTGGCATAAGAAAGGAAGCCGTTTTAAAATATATAAAAATCTAAAGTTTGATCAAACCACCTTAATTGTATATCAATACGGGGTTGGATTCATCCTTGAAGAAAGTAATTATGTATACGAAAAAGGGAAGCTGTTTCACTCATCCTATGAACAGATACGAGATAAATATAGAGAGATCATTCATACAACAATTGGAGAAAAGGAAGCCAGTCATTATTTTGATTGCAATGATCGTGTTTTTCAACGGCTACATTTTATAGGGAAAAACATTTATTCTTCAGTTGATGTTGATTCCGCTATTTTAAACATGAAACGTTATGCCTTAAGCTATTATGCGAAAAAGCTCTGTAATTTTTTTGGAAACAATGATGCTTATATTTTGGATTTCTCATTAGATTCCCGAATATCCCTTGCATTTTCTTCCAGGGGAACTATTTTATTCACTGCCACAGATCGTTATAGCGGAAATGTAATCGAAACAGAGTACCGCAATCATTTCGAAAAGGAATGGTTCTATCTGTACCTTACTGCTCTTCAGCAGAGGTATCTACTGACGGAAATTACACGTAAGCTGGTATCCATCGGTTATAGAAAAGCAAAGAAGGTAAAACAACTTCAGGAAACACTGATCACTTTCTATGGGAGTGGCTATTTTTCCACTGCATCCGATGATGAGCTATGTGAACAAATATTTCGATTTTATCTGGAAAAGTTGGAGGTTAAGGAATTAAAAGAAAATATCTCAAATCATATTGCGGTTATCGATGAATATAATGAAAGTCACTCCATGCGAGCCTTTAATCAGCTGAATATGATAATACTGCCAGTAGTTATATTGTCCACAGTTTTTCAAACATCAATCATTCAGTTGCAACCATTGTGGCAAAGTGGCAGAGGAGCATTTGGACTTGCCTTTAATTCGGATTCTGATAATTTAGTCGCTTGGGGTCTCATGCTACTGCTATCCATAATTTTGTTTGCAATACTAATTATTAATGGGAAGAGAAGGAGATAGTTATGATAGAATTAATTCATTATATCTTGCAAAAACCAATGATAAAAAATATGATTAAAATGGCAGTAGCTTATATCGTTTTTGTCATCTTGTTGGGTTCTGGAGATCCAATAAAAGCTTTATTGTACTTTTGTATTATCCAAATTCCTCTCTATCTGATAGCCAGATACTGCGTTCAAAGAAGCTTAATTTCTATGCTTATTTTTCTTGTTCTATATTATTTCTTGAAAAATATTATGGGGGATCCGGAAACCTTTAATTATTATTGGTACACTGGAAGAAGTGGTGGGGAAGCAATAATTAATCATGTATTTTTTGCTCCAGATATCGCTTTGAATACATTCCTAATCATTGCTCTCATAGCCCACTTCATATTGAAATATTCTAAAAAACCGGTTTCACAATATGCTGCAGAGCGAACCATCCGAAGTGTTAATTACTTCTGGTGGATACTTCCTTTATTTAGTGTAATAATACAACATAGAATGGAACTAAAAGCAATACTTCTTATCCTGCTATTGTTGATCATAATACAATATTTTTATTATAAATATCATGCAAACAGAATTATAAAAAAAGCAGATGCTGATTCAGAAGCGAAGGAGATGATATTCTATACCTCCATGAATAACATCTTATTAACCGATAACTCGGATTGTTTTATATCAATCGGTAAATTGCTCTTCGGTAATATTTTAGATAAAGTAGATCATCACCATATCCTTACCGATACCATAAGTAAGATATACCGAATTTTTCCCTATGAATATTTGAAGTTTTCTAAAACATATCCATTTCAATATTCTGCTAAAAAATTTATCTTATACATTGATTCTAAGGATCATTCCCTTTGTAACAATAAAAGATATGTGAATATGGTTCTAGATCATTTAAACCGGTTATTATCAAAAGAATTAGAAATAATGGTAATTTCTACAGCGAGCAAGAAATTTTTATCGAGTACCTACTTTGAAGACGAATTGGTAAAACACAAATTTGAATACAAGTGGTATCCTTCCCGCAAAGAAATCAACTATCTTGATATAGAATATTTTATCTATTCCAAGGAAATGAATGATACGGAAAAGAAGATTAGGCAGTCAATCTGGGATTTAAATGCATCCCTCCCGGAGGAAAGTAAATTCGATTTTCTTCATTATCAGTTAAAAACGATTCATAAAGCATTTAATGCTACAGAATTATTCTACCAATTGCTTCGTATCATTGAATTCATTTTACATTACCGAGCAATATACGTATTAAGTATATCGGATAAAGAAACGATACAGAACTTTAATAGTTTTAGTATGGGTGGATGGGCAAAACTGCAATATAGATTGGATCAGACTGCACCGAAATATATGGAAGGAGATCCAGTCCATCAAGCATATCTAACAGTGCTAACTTTATTAAAGAAACAAAAATTACCGAATAGTTGTAAATATGATGATGTTATTCAGGCGGTTATAGAGCTTCGAAATAAGTATCTGGGGCATGGTTCCATTACTTATTCCGTTTCGGATCAACTTTTGGAGGCCTTAATGGAGTTAACCAAAGAAATCGTACTAATGTTTCAACACGATGTCAGTAGACTAAGTCCATCAACATACATAATAACAAAGGTTGATAATAAAGTGAAAAAAATTCCCTGCTATTTAGAGGATGATAGCCTTTTGTCATATTGGATTCATGATGAAGAGGCTAAATTTGAGGAATATCTTAATTACAAAACTGGACTTGTTACAAGAAATGGTAATGCATTTACTATTATGTTGAATATGGAGGGGGGATTATAGAATGTTATATTCCAAAAGAATTAGTATCATATATTCCATAGTAATTGTATTTATGTTTATACTATTCGCTTTTCTTGAAGAATCCGAGAGTATCTTATTTATTATGGAAGCTGCCAGTATGGCAGGGTTACTTCTACTGGAAATTGGGTTGCCTCCCATTTTAAAGGGTTTCATAAAAAAGAAACAAAGTAAATTCGAAATATTGAACTCTGAAACATATATAAAAAACGATGCAAATTATATTGCTTATAAGATTCTTTTGTATGGGATGCCATTTTTTACGGTAATAAATCTAAAGTTTTGGTATGATCAGCTATATGATGATACAATGGAACTATTGCGATTTGTATTAGCAATTACTATTTTTCATATCATATGGAGGATAATAAAATCTGTCATCATATTGCCGTACTACATACATTTGAAAAAAAATGTAAAATGTATTAATAAAACAATTAAAATCTACCAGGGATTAATTAAGGGTGAACTTCCCGACCTTAATAAACAGTTAATTCTCTTTATTAATCATGGAAAATCAAGGTCCACTCAAGGCGTCAATCATCTGTATTTTAAAGGCAGTAACAACACTTATTTACTGAATGAAGATGAGATATTAAGAATACTTCGGAATAAGCCAGAGCATAAAAGGCTTTTATCGGAACTGATTTCATGCTATTGTTATCTTCTGGAGCCTAGCAGTAAAGAGGAGTATTATAATGAACTGGATCAAATATATGAAGATGTCTTTGTCAAATCAGCTGGTGGATTCAACAAACAGGTTATTATCTTTAATTATTCGGATCAGGAGGAGCCTATTAATATTCCTTCCAAGTTTAAGACAATATCAGCAATTAAGTTTTGTCCGATAACATCAACGGAAGAGATTACGGAAGTTAAAATACGTATTCTGTTAGAAAAGGAACAAGGTAATATTGAAAGGAATACGGATCTTTCCACCAACATGAATATGGGTAATCTTCTACATAAAGATGATCCCAAAGATACAACTAATTTCAAAGTATATTTTGAAAACAGCAATTATTTTCTTGATCAAATTAACTGCTATGGAGAATATAACACACAGTTTCAATTTGAAAATGATGAATTACGGAATTTCTTTAATAGTGCAGTGACTTTCCAAAATCCGATCCAATCCATTATGGCTTTAATCGATTATATAGAAATTATCTTACGATTATCAGCTTATTATTATGGGAAGAAGGAATTTGACAAAACTTTAGAGGAACGAATTGAAAAGGAAGGACCTCAGGGAAAGAAAAGACTATATCATGAACTGTTAAATAATAATACAGAGAATAAAAAACGCATGGAAATCATTCCTTCTGATTTATTTAGTATAGGATATGAAATCTGGAAAGCAGTCAAGGAAGAGGATCCGTTATACCAGAGCATTCACCATAAGTCCTACCGGTACAGTAAAATGTTACAACCAATATTTAATGCAGTAGGCGACTTCATCTATGCTAATTTTGAAGGCTACATGATTAACTTTCTTGGATTGGTAAGAACCGTTAATCATATTCGTAATAAAGTTATAGCCCATGGTTCCTTACAGACTTCCATTCTCTATCCGGTATGGTGTATGCTGTTTTATTCCGCAGTCGCCTTAACGGAATTTCTGGGTATAGAGGATATGAAAATAGATTTTGCAGAGGGAACCTATTGGGTTAGCTATATTGGGAATGATAAAAAAATTTCTATGGGGAACCTGGTAGTTAATCGGAATAATTATCCCTGCCTTGCCTGGGATATGCAATTGAAAGAAACCAGCAGTGGTTTTAAGTACTCCTTAAAGTATATCAATTTCTTTGAAGGAGAGATGATTAAGCCGGAACATTTTAGTGAGAACTTTGATTTATAAAGAAAAATAGCCTTAATAATGGTATGAGAGGAAGTAAAATGATGCAAAAGGAATTAATGATAACAGTAATTGACGGTCAAGGAGGCGGTATAGGCAAAAGTATCGTAGGTAAGTTGCGGAAACAGATTGAAAAGGATAAAGGTATTACCATATGTGCACTTGGGACCAATTCTAGTGCGACCAATTCAATGCTGAAGGCAGGAGCTGACATCGGTGCGACAGGAGAGAATGCAATCATACGAACCGTATACCAGTCTGAGCTGATACTTGGGCCCATTGCTATCATAGCAGCGAATTCTATGCTGGGTGAGCTTACTCCGGAGATGGCCTTGGCAATCAGCTCCAGCCCCGCGAGAAAGATACTGGTTCCTCTCAACCGTTGTAATATTACAATTGCCTTTGATTTAAATGCATCAACAGAGACTTATATCGATTACTGCATTAAGTTAGTGACGGATTATCTGGAGGAGACAAGAAGCTAAGGGTTACTTATCTTTAGTAAAACGTTTGCTTATGATAAGTCTTGACGATATTTGAAAATGTGATATTCTATTATTAATACATCGACCATCATGAAGGTGGTCAACAGTATGAAATACTGTGACTGGAAGAAAATCTCCGATATCGACATAGTGAATATAGTTTTACTGTAGCGATTAGGAAAGCAGTAGCTAATTATTGGCTACCGGCTGGAATGGAATTATCATATGTAAAAGAATCATGAAGATTCAGTTGGCTGAGAACAGCCACTGTATTTTCATGATTTTTTAAATTAATAGAAACCATCCGGGTAGGTAGATGAAGTTCATTTTGGAATCGGATGGAACGTTGATATTTAAAATTGATAAAACCAGGAGGATGATGATGGATATTCATAATTTGTTGGAGCAGGTGAAAAATAACGAGATGTCAATTACACAGGCAGAAGAGCTCCTTAAGAAATTACCTTATGAGGATTTAGGCTTTGCTAAGCTTGATCATCACAGAGAATTGCGTTCCGGATTTGGTGAGGTGGTATTCTGCCAGGGGAAATCAATAGAGCACCTGGTTCGTATTTATCAAAGCTTTCATGAGAAGGATACCAATGTACTGGGAACGAGAGCAACCCCGGAACAGTATGAGAAGGTGAAGGAAGTGTTGCCGATGGTGGAATATGACAGTACATCACGCATCTTATCCATTCAGAGTAGGGATAAGAAACGCGTGGGAAATGTGGTAGTATGTACCGGCGGCACCTCGGATATTCCGGTGGCCGAGGAGGCAGCTCAGACAGCGGAGTTCTTCGGTAGTAATGTTACCCGTATCTATGACGTAGGAGTAGCGGGTATTCATCGTCTGTTATCTAAGGTAGAAGAGCTCCGTCTAGCGAATTGTGTGATTGCGGTTGCCGGGATGGAAGGAGCTCTGGGCGGTGTCGTAGCTGGACTGGTGGATAAGCCGGTGATTGCAGTTCCGACCTCCATCGGCTACGGAGCTAATTTCGGAGGCGTATCCGCACTGTTAACCATGTTGAATTCCTGCGCGGAGGGCTTGGCAGTGGTTAATATTGATAATGGCTTTGGAGCGGGATATATCGCAACACAAATTAATAGGTTAGGAGTATAAGCTATGCATATGTCAGATGCTTTATTGTCGGTAGCAGTGGGAACAACAATGAACGTGGTTTCAGCGGGAGCTATCGGCTATAGTGTTTCCAAAATAAAAAAATATGATTTTGAAGAAAATAAGATTCCGATGATGGGAGTCATGGGGGCTTTTATTTTTGCGGCCCAGATGATTAATTTTACAATACCGGTCACCGGCTCCAGCGGGCATATTGGGGGAGGAATTCTCTTGGCGGCCTTACTTGGACCGTTTCCGGCCGTGATTACCCTGTCCTGCGTCTTGCTAATACAATGCTTGTTTTTTGCGGATGGGGGGTTGTTGGCACTGGGATGTAACATCTTCAATATCGCAATATTACCCTGCTTGGTTGCCTATCCCTTGATCTATAAGAATATTCTGAGGAAGAAGATAACGACCGGTAGGATAACGCTTGCTGCCATCGCCGCCGTTGTCATCGGTTTACAGCTGGGTGCTTTTGGAGTAGTAACCCAGACTCTGCTGTCCGGTATCACTGAGCTTCCGTTTCGTGCCTTTGTCCTCGTGATGCAGCCGATTCATCTGGCGATTGGTATTGTAGAGGGGATAGTCACTGCAGCGGTATTATGCTATGTCTATAATAATCGTAAGGATATCCTTGAGCAGGCTCTTGGTCAACGGTCGACAGAAAATGTGTCTATGAAAAAGGTATATATAGGATTCCTTGTGGCGGCGCTTCTAATCGGAGGAATTTTCTCCTGGTTTGCATCTGCTAAGCCAGATGGTTTAGAGTGGGCTATTGGGAAGGTGGCCGGGGAGTCAGAGATAGGCAGTGGGTCTGAAACCCATGAGGCAGTTCAGGCGCTTCAGGATACCACGGCGCTTTTACCGGATTATGCCTTAGCCGAGGATACTACAGCTGACGGCAAGCTGGGAACCAGTCTGTCCGGTGTTGTCGGCGGATCAATTACCCTGGCTTGCGCCATGGGCTTCGGGGCGTTGATCATGTTAATTAAGAAGAGAAAGGTCAGGAAACATTAGGTGAAGGGTTCCTATGTCTGAAATCAGAAAATCAATCAATCGAATTACATCCCTGGAAGAACTTGCGATGCGGAATACACCACTTCGCCGAGTACATCCGGCAATCAAATTGTTGGCTACTGCGATTTATCTGATTACGGTAATCTCCTTTGGAGTGGAGCAGATCAGTGGGCTGATCGTGTTCTTTTTCTTTCCGATATTACTTATGACCTTCGGTGAAATTCCACTTAAGCCACTTATGGGACGATTATTAATCGCGTTACCCTTTACTGTCTTTGCGGGACTCTCGAACATCCTCGTAAGCCGGGAAGCGGTAATGATACTTGGTGGTGTGGTAATAACCAAGGGAATGATAGGCTTTATTTCAATATTAATCAAAACAATACTAACTGTTACGGCAGTACTGATCCTGATCGCTACCACGACAATTAATGAATTACTGTATGCGATGTTACATTTTCATATTCCTTCCATCCTTGTACTTCAGATCACCATGACCTTCCGGTATCTGAGTGTATTGATGGGAGAGGTTTCTGTGATGTACCATGCATATATCCTTAGAGCTCCGCGTGAACGAGGGATTAAGCTTCAGGATATGGGACCGTTTCTGGGGCAGCTGATTATCCGCAGCTTTGACCGGGCAGATCGGATTTATCATGCGATGAAGTGTCGTGGCTTTGAAGGTGGGCTTCGCTTTACCCATCATAAGCAAATCCCGATGGCGCATTGGCTGTATTTGGCCATGATAAGCGGTATCCTGATCTTACTGCGTCTGGTTAATGTAAGCGAGTGGATAGGCAGCTTGTTAGTATAGGATTAGAGTGTCAAAAGCTTGTTTCAGAATAAGATTCCGTCAATTTGCACAATTATATATTGATTGCATAATACAGAACATAATTCATTCGCAACACGCTCTCGCTTGGATGACAATGTCATTAAGTTAAGTTATTTGAACCTTGAAAATTTAATAGAGATTTTTTATAAAGACTTTTTACTGGCATAAGCTTA
>JAEZKL010000057.1 GCA_023415475.1 Bacillota bacterium
GAGTACAATGACTCTTTCTGCGGTTATGGTGGATCTTTAACTGAAGCCGATTCAAGTTCAATACGCCTTATCTACATGATATCATATTACAAACAAACTTTTTTGTTATTTCCTTTATGATCAATCATTATAAAATCATTCATTACTCTGAAAACTTCTTACCCCACAAATCGGAATTATTTCGCATTTATCATAGCTATACGTATCTCCTTCTTTAAAGCCATTTTCTCTATCATACATCCATGGTTGAAAATAATATGTTTCTGTTGTTTTTGCACCTACTCCTTTATCATATGGATGTGTACTATATACAAAAATAATTTTATCATTTTTGTAAAAAACAAATTGATAATAACAACCCGTTGCAAAATAGGTAGTATTTTCAAAACTATAAGGAATTTCTATCCCCTCAAAAAAGTCTATAGGTTTTATTTCTCCAATGCTCGCCTTAATGTCATTTACTTTAATTACGTCCTGAATCATATAGCTAAAATTATTATTAGTAGCCTGAAAATTATTCGCTAGCTCTACGACTACTTTTTCTACATCGACGTATTGAGTATCCTCATTCAGCTCTGAGAATATTGTCGTCTTACCTTTTCCTGTTAAGTACACCTGTTTGTTAGAAGATTTAGTCTTATCGCCATTCGAGTCATATTCATTATAAAATACAGTTACATCCAGATAATCAGAGCATGAACTTGTAAATATAAAACGGCAGTAGCCATCAATAACTTTTTCTTTAACGCTTACATTTTTCTCTAAAGTTGAAGTGCTTGGTTCTTTTTTTATATTCACATTACAGGAAAGCTTTGTTTTGCCCATTGTTGCGGTAATTACGGCCTTTCCTACATTCTTAGCCACCACCGTTCCATTCTTGTTTACTGTAGCGATCTTGCTATTACTCGTAGACCATTTAGGCCGGCTTGTTGCATTTGCAACTTTTAAATAATAGTATGAAGTATAAGAGTCACCTTGATCATTGTTATTAAGATACATGGTAAGCTTTTGGCAATTGATTATTGGTTTTTCTACAGCCTTGACTTCGCTTATAGTCCAGTTCTGAGTAAGCAATACTATAATGGTTAATAAGCAGAAAAATTTAAAAATACCTAATTTGTTTTTCATAGTTCCTCCTTAGTAATTTTAGTAACCTGATAGTTACATTATAATCCAAAAATCATAATTTTTCCATATCATATTGTTTTACTCCTATGCAAATGAGAGGCCCTGCACAACTGCAGGGCCTCTCATATAATACTCTTTTTATTAGGATATATGAAAAATTACAATCTTTCGTATAGAGGAATATTTTGCTTTTTATCCTTGAATTGCTCCAGATATGATACCATTTCCTGATCGATGTCTCTAATTTTCTTTATGTCCTCATATCCCTTTTCGATCTTTTCCCATACCCTAATATACTTCATCCTGGCCAATGATAGTATGAATGTTTCATCACACTCAATTCGGATCAACTCCGGATCGGCCGGTATCTCGTATTCAGGATTCACATCTGTATACGAATATGGTATTTTGCCAATTCTTTCATCATATACAATAATATTTGCGTTCTCTTCATTAGCCTGGATCATTAAGCCGATAGATATAGCTGCATCAAGTCTCATATGCCATTCCGTTTCTGCGGTTTCACAGTCCACATACTCAGTTCCTATTATTGCAGCCACTGCCTCCCGGAAGCTTCCAGACTCCATCATACTTCCATCCGTTTTTTCGATTATGTACCTTTCTTCAGGATCCTTTACCTGGTTACCATTCTCTTTTTTAATTATGTTTATCACAATTTATCTCCCTCCTCTCAATTAGCCGGCGTAATCACTGAGTATTGCTAATACAATCCTGCAGGTGAATAGTCATTGTTTACTGATTGGTCAACGTGGTAAATAATGAAATCCCCGGCCTTAAAATTAAATGTTACCCCGTTATTATCCGTCTTTGATAGTGGAGCTCCTTCCATCGTCCACATGCTGTTGTAGCCACTGTTAAGATAGTTTGAGGCATTTATATAGCTAAGCCTTTCGTTTCCTGAGCTGTCAATCGTCACAATATCAAAGTTTACGATGATATACCCATCCTTCTTCCAGAAGCTTTCATGATAGGTAATGCCTTTTTTGGAAGCATAATCATATACAGTCCATCCGTATGGAACGTCCTTGGGATTAACCACATGCATTACGGCCGGAAGGTAATAGCAGCTGTACCAGCTCTGCTTCTGCTTCATCATGTCATTGGTTGTTATGCCGGCATTCTTTATCTTCTCATATTCGCTGCTGTTTACAACACTCTTGGTATAGGCATTGTTCACAAACGTCCTGAAGGTGGAAAGAATATTAATTTCTGAAAAGGTAAACATGCTGTCCCTACGGTATTTTAGCTCCGTATATTTCCTGTTGGTAAGTGCAGCTGTTTCCTTCATCTCCATCTCCGGAATTCCCAGGTACCGGCTGCCGGCTTCCATTTCCTTTGAATTAAGTTTGTCCAGAGGACTCCCTACCTTGACCATGCTCCGGTTCTTACCGTCTATCGATTCTTCGTAGTAGAGATCTACAGCCACCCTGTTTTTCCCCTTAGAATCAACAAAATAGAATTTTGGCTTAATCTTGACCTTGCATCCGCTGCCGTAGAGAGTACCGATGGTATTTAGTTTAAATCTAACAACATATCCCGTTTTAAGTATACCTTCATTCTTGTAAAACGGATGGCTGCCATCTACCAGGGGAAATGTAAAGCGGCTTCTGCGGTGTGTGTCCTTACCATACTGATCATTCGTACCCACCGTATAATTATAACTGTACCCCTTGCCATATGATGGCCTTACGGTACCGTCCGGGTATTGATCCGGATGATTTATTTTTAATTCCAGGGAATGATCAACCCTGAAGGCCTCTTCCCATGTAGGATAATCCGTTATATCATAGATTGATAATCCGTAAAGCCTTCCGGATACCTCAATGTCAAAAGTATTTGTGGCCACGTAATTATAGATCTGTTTGTTTGCATAGTTCTCAGAAATATTATCAAGCAGATCCATGTTTGCATTAACAGCTATAGATCTGCAGGAGGCTTTATATTCCCCTTCCTGTATCCACATAGGTAGGTGGAAGGTGGCCGTATCTCTTCCCAGGACAATCCAGGTATCCTTCTTTATGAATTTCTCTTTAGTTCCTTCCTTGATGTATACGTCAAATGGGAATTTAACTTCGTTCAGCAGCTTTCCGTTTTCCTCGGCAATATAAGAAACCTTTTCAGGATCTCGCAATGATTTACTGAAATCCCTACTGAAATATCCCTGTTTATAAGAATGCTGGCCGTAATTAGATATCGTAACCTGGAAGTCATTCAATGTTTCATCCGGATCTAGCACCAGCTGCGTGGCAGTTGAAGGATTGAGCAGCTGCACGTACTTGTCGTTATCCGCTTCTACTACCGGATTGCAAAGGACCGGCGTATGTATTACAACGCTGGATAAATTCAGGACGTTCGCATTGAGCGAATTGTTATATCTTGAATTGATACCCTGTACCCTTGTATATGTGATGGATCCGGTACTGTTATAGGTACCGTTTTTCTTTTTTGCCTCTATTATCTGTCCCGGTTTATATAACACTGTATTGGCACATTTGTCCGGGGCAGCATTATATATCTGTGTAAGATAATCCTTGTTAATATTAGGCCCTTCATATGAAGAGGCAGCGGAGCTCATGACGACCATTCCATTAATCGATAGATAGTCATTTTTAATTGTCAGTTGCGGAATCATTCCATCTGCTATACTTGCAAAGTTCTCACTCGGTATCGTTGGTTTGGAGCTGTCTCCGGTTAAGGTTTCTTCCGGCAGGACGACACCGTTTGTGATCTGGCTTGGAGGGATAACATGGCTGCTCACCGAAGGATTATGGGTTACTATGATATTTGGTGTGTTATATCCGGAGGGTGTCATCGTGCAGGATCCGTCTGGAAGAGCATAATTTTGAATGGTGGCACTCGATATCTTGTAATAATCAAAGTTATTGCCTTCCCAGTATCCATAGGCCCTTTTTATCGTGACATATTGAGTTACTGTTTTTGAATCAGACATCG
>JAEZKL010000058.1 GCA_023415475.1 Bacillota bacterium
CGCTGGAAGGTCCGCAGCGGCACGACATGAACCTCTTCTCATGTCGTTCCTCTGCGGACCTTCTATTTCGATGTACTGAATCCGAAAGTACATATGGGTGCTTGTGTCTACCCAAGCATCAGCCTAACAAAGTCTATTCTCTTATCAACCCTACTGTGCATCCTTGATACTGAAGCTGATTCTTCCCATCTTGTCCTGTCCAAGGCATACTACCTTAACAACATCACCTAAGGTGAGAACATCCTCAACATGCTCTACTCTGTGCTTCGCAATCTTGGAGATGTGAACCATACCTTCTTTACCGGGAGCAAATTCGATGAAAGCACCGAAATCCTTAATGCTTACGACCTTACCGGTATACTGCTGTCCTTCTTCGAACTCGGTTACGATCATCTTAACGATATCAACTGCCTTCTGGATGCTATCTTTATCAACACCACATACGGATACAGCACCATCATCGGTGATATCAATCTTAACACCGGTTTGTTCGATGATTGCATTGATGGTCTTACCTCTCTGTCCAACAACCTCACCGATCTTGGAAGGATCAATCTTAATCTGAACAATCTTCGGTGAATAAGGACCAACCTCCGGTCTCGGTTCAGAAATTACAGGAGCCATTACATCATTTAATATATAGGTTCTGGCTTCCTTTGTTCTATAGATAGCCTGCTCAATAATCTCTCTGGTTAAACCATGGATCTTAATATCCATCTGAATTGCTGTGATACCCTTATGAGTACCAGCAACCTTAAAGTCCATATCGCCGAAGAAATCTTCAAGGCCCTGAATATCTGTTAAAAGAATATAATCATCATCTGCCTCTCCGGTTACTAAACCTACGGAGATACCGGCAACCATACCCTTAATCGGAACACCGGCTGCCATTAAGGACAGGGTGGAAGCACAGATACTTCCCTGAGAGGTGGAACCGTTGGATTCCAAAACCTCAGATACGGTACGGATTGCATAAGGGAATTCCTCTTCGCTGGGAAGAACCGGAACCAAAGCTCGCTCCGCTAATGCACCATGACCGATCTCACGTCTTCCGGGTCCTCTGGAAGGCTTTGTCTCACCTACAGAGTAGGAAGGGAAATTATAGTGGTGCATATATCTCTTGCCGGTCTCATTTTCATCAATACCATCTAATCTCTGGGTTTCTGCAAGAGCACCTAAGGTGGTGATGGTAAGAACCTGAGTCTGTCCACGTGTGAACATACCGGAACCATGAGTTCTGGGTAATACATCTACCTCAGCAGCAAGTCTTCTGATTTCAGTAATCTTTCTGCCGTCCGGACGCTTCTGATCCTTTAAGATCATCTTACGTACCGTCTTCTTCTCGAATTTGTAAATAGCCTCACCAAGTAAAGGAAGCCACTCCGGATGAGTCTCCTCATAACGTGCAACCAAACGATCGATAATCTCTCTGATATTGGCCTCTCTAACCTGCTTCTCATCAGTAAATACAGCAACCTCCATTGCTTCGGGAGTAATGAAGCTCACCATATCCTCATATAAATCTGCAGGTGTATCACATACGATGTAATCATGCTTCGGTTTACCAACCTCAGCAACAATTGTATCAATAAATGCGATAATCTTCTGGTTTAACTCATGTGCTGCAAAGATAGCCTCAATCATCTTATCTTCCGGAAGCTCATTCGCACCAGCCTCGATCATAATAACCTTGTCCTTGGTAGAAGCAACAGTCAATGCTAAGGTTGACTTCTCTCTCTGAGCGGAGGTAGGATTAAATACTAGTTCACCGTCTACCATACCAACCATTGTGGAAGCGGTCGGGCCGTCGAACGGAATGTCAGAGATACAGGTTGCAATCGCAGAACCTAACATCGCTGTAACCTCGGGAGAACAATCCTGATCTACACAAAGAACTAAATTGTTCAGCGTAACATCATTTCTGTAATCCTTCGGAAATAAAGGTCTCATCGGACGGTCAATTACACGGGAGGTAAGAATTGCATTCTCGCTCGGCTTACTCTCTCTCTTAATAAAACCACCGGGAATCTTGCCTACTGCATATAACTTCTCTTCATATTCAACACTTAAGGGAAAGAAATCGATTCCTTCTCTCGGTTTATTGGATGCTGTAGCTGTGGATAATACAACGGTATCACCATAATGCATCAACGCAGCACCGTTAGCCTGAGCAGCAACTCTTCCAACATCAACGGTAAGTGTTCTGCCTGCTAACTCCATAGAAAAACTTTTGTACATAGTTTAGTCTCCTTTTCTAATTAAATAGCATTAGAGTCGGAGGCACCGAAACAACTGAAAAACCTACCGAAATAACCATTTTCCGATAATCTTTTCAGAAGTCTCGGGATGTCCTCCCGCTACTCTAACTATAATATTATACCATTATTATTACCAATATGCTACATTTTTTTTCATCGATTATAAAACAGGTTAATGAAAGTCGCAAATTGCAATAAAGCAAAGGAGCAACCATCGGCTGCAGCTCATATCCTTCGATCATAAGCCGGAAGCTACAAAGTTGCTCCTTCTATACTTCACAGTACTATTAATTCATATTTCTACGACAATTTTCTTAATAACTCATATTTCTGTGACGATTTTCGTGGCGTTCCTCTTTTCTACACTCACATTTTTCATTTTTCTCAATTGGATTCTCAATTAAAGTTGCAGCTTCAAATTCGTGTCTATGCCCATCATTTACACTCGTAACTGACTCAATGAAATGAACATGCCTGTTCCCTACGGGTATTGCTACACCGGTCTTCCCGCGGAATTCATGAAAATGATCTTCAAAAAAATCAGTTTCAAAGCATACCTCATGAATGTGTTGTCCTTCACCTACTGGAATCGCTTCTTCGGTCATGGTACAAAAACGATGGTTATGCGGATTTTCTTCCTCTTCTGCGATTTTTACACTACCCTGCAGCTCATGCACATGCCTTTGCTCCTCGTGGCAGCTTTCTTCACCGGAACGAATGCCCGTGAAGTTATTACGGTAATTATCATTGTTATAATCTCTTCTTCGACTACTCAAACAGATCACTCCTTATAATATGATAATGCGAAACGGACGTTTCCATCAGAATACACCCTTAAGCATTCACTATATTAATATGAAATTCGGAGCAATATGTGTCACATATAAAATCATTTTGTAAAATTATAACATATCCATAATTCGGGAATATCATTAAGCAACCATATTCTTCAACCACTTCTTTTTGCGGTAACGCATATAGCCGAAGACAAGTTTATAAATCTCTTCGATCATTATCATTGCATAAACAATATAGACTGGTAGTTGGAAAACCAAACCACCCAACACTGCCATCGGAATACCGATCAGCCATACACTACTCACATCCAAGAATAAGGCTGCTTTCGTATCCCCGCCGCTTCTAAGAATGGCTACAATGATGAGACAGTTCAGCATTCGAATCGGTGTATAGATTGCAAAGGCAGTAATACAAAGACGAATATAGTGGTTCACCGTAGCGGGCATTTCAAATATTCCGATTACAGGTTCCTTAACGAACACTACAATAATTGCACCGATTATCGAAAGACCAAACAACAATACCATATAGTATTTGGCATATTTTTCTGCCCTATCCAGCCTATCAGCACCCATCTCATTGCCTAATATGACTGCCGCCGCATTACAGATACCAAAGAAAATTACCAGCGCCACCTGCTCTACCGTACCGGTAATCGTGATTGCTGCCGCCGCTGCATCTCCCATACGGCCGTATACCAGGGAATACATCGTAACACCCAAGCCCCACATAAACTCATTGGCTATTACCGGAGCGGCTGTACTCAGGTACTTTCCAACAAAAGCACGATGGAGAAAGGCTACCCCATTCTCCTTGGCCTTCACATACTTGGTATGTACAAAATCTCCTACTCCACCGTCCCCTGCCTTATGTAGATATACAATAATCAGCAACGCACCTACCTCTACGATACGTGCCAAAACAGTCGCAATTGCCGCACCGGCTACTCCTAATTCGGGTAAACCGAGCTTACCGAAGATAAGGCCGTAATTAAATACTACATTTACCACAATCGCAATCGACGTAATGGCAACCGGAAGCCTTACATAATTCATGCTGCGCAATACTGCCACATAGCAGTTCGTGATTGCTGTTAAGGGGTAGCTGACTGCAATAATCGCCAAATAAACGGCGCCTATTTTTATCATCTCCTCAGAGGGAGTAAAAATTCGCATCACCAGCTCAGGATAAAAAACACCCGGTATTACGAACAGTATGGAAGCACCGACACCGATCATCAGCGATATTTTTAATACTCTTTGAATATTGACCAATTCCCGCTTGCCATAATATTGAGAAGCCAGAATACCTGATCCGCTGCAGATACCAAAC
Organism: Bacillota bacterium; assembly: GCA_023415475.1. GTDB lineage: Bacteria > Bacillota > Clostridia > Lachnospirales > Lachnospiraceae > Mobilitalea. Next base: position 4,389 of record JAEZKL010000058.1, read on the forward strand.
ATTAATAAGGAAAATACGAAAAACACCTTATTCGCTAGTCCCACAGCAGCAACGGTTGTCTCACCCAGACGCCCTATCATTAGCGTATCTACCAGGTTTAATACATTATTTAATAAATTTTGCAATGCTATCGGAATTGTTATCGCAAAGGTTTTCGAAAGGAACGCTTTATCCTTTAGCATACTCTTAATTAGTGTCATAATTTTAGCCTCTCTTCCCCTATATATACAAGTAGATTTTGATACAAAAAAGCTGCCCCATGATGAGCACATAATGGCTTGTAACATGGGACAGCAAAAAATCAAGTTAGAATCTTACTATTTTCTTAAACCTAAACGCTCGATGAGTGTACGATAACCCTCAATGTTAGTTTTCTTTAAGTACTCAAGTAAACCTCTTCTTTGTCCAACCATCTTAAGAAGACCTCTTCTGGAATGATGATCCTTCTTATTGCTCTTCAAATGCTCTGTTAACTCATTGATTCTTTCTGATAAAAGTGCGATTTGAACCTCCGGAGATCCTGTATCCTCAGGTGTTCTACCGAAATTCTTGATGATTTCCTCTTTTTTCTCTTTGCTAATCATTGTAAAATTCCCCTTTCGTTGAAACGCCTAATACTAAGAAGAAGGTCGGAGTGTCCAAATTCTGAGTATTGGCTGATTATCACTATGGTATAGTAACATATTATGAACTTATTGTAAACATTTTTCTTCACGATTTCCCGGTATATTCCGATTTGTCAATCAAATTACCGCAGGCTAAGAATACAACACCTGCTATCATAAGACAAAAGACGGAGAAAGGCAATGTACACAGAAATGTAAGTGATGACGGCAGCACTATGGCTGTAATCACAGTTGTTGCGATTGCCGGTCCCATGACAATAGCTAATAAGCCTATGACCAAAATTGTCTGAACCAGCTTGTTCGGCTGACCTCCCAATACTCTCTGAAATAATATGGTTAGGGCAACAAATACTGCGCCGGAGGAAGCATACGCGAGGGCAGAGAACAAACCGGTCATAGGATCCGTCCCACCCATGATCACCAGCACCAAGAACATCAACACACCATCGATCCCATGCTTCAAGAGGGTGGACAGAGAGGCTGCAAATACCTTTTTGATTGACTTCTCCGGAATTAAGTAGATATAGGGCTTCATCAATTCCACCTTCAGCCTGCCCATCATGGAGAAGATAAATTGTAGATAGATTGCCGTTCCCAAAACGCCGTAAGCGGCTTCGGAAGGAGCATCATAGCGGCGGAAGTAATAGCCCGCAACACCCGTTCCCAGCATCAGCAAAATCGTATAATTATCCACAAAGATAATTCTACTCTTTCTTTTCATCTCAAGAATATGTTTATATAAGAAGGTGTTCGCACCGGCTCCGTGCTTAATTCCCTGTTCATTATCCTTGATTTTGATTTTTTTATTGTTCGCCTTTGGCATACTCCTTCCTTCTTTAGCAGCATTCAAGGTATTGAAGGTTGTCTCCGTGGATACCAGAACATCCTCATAATAATCGGCGGTACCCATCGTGAGAAGAGATACGATCATTCCTCCGAAGACAAAGAATAGGATTAACGGAATGAGAACCATTGGCAGGGAATTTTGAACAACACCCTGGAAGAACATTGTTACCCAGCCTGCTACCGGTACATAACCAAACCAGTTTTGGTCCATCAGACTGAGAAAGGCTTGCAGGATGCCTATCTGCTCCTTTTTCTGTAGAACCAATGCGCCAACCAAAATCACACCAAACAGGAAATATATCAGCATCCAGACCAGCCTCTTGCGATCCGGGTTGCCATTAGAGAAGATATAAATACCAATGGATAACAGCTGGCAGAATAAAACCATCAGTGCAAAGATGATAAATAAAGCAAATATCTCCTTAAAACCATATCCGAAGTTCGATTTCAGATTACCGATTTGATAGAAAATGAATAGGGATCCCAGCAAGGATTTTCCTAAGGTACTAATTAAACCATAAAGCAAAATCTTCTTAGAAGAAATCGGCGCTACAAATAACAAGCCTACATCCGGCATCGTGAACAGACTGGAGCCCGTTGATAATCCGGTATTTGTAAAAATCCACAGATACATCAAACAAAGACCCGATAATATCAAAAATAAGATTCTTTCATCAGCAAAGTTCATTTGCTTCGCATCTTTGTTAAAAATAAGTAAGACCACAACGGAGAACACTACGCAGACTAATATAAAGATGTATAATACGAGTAAGGCTGGCTTCTTCTTGAGGGAAAGGATACGGTTCTTAAAGCGGGTAATCATCAAATAAGATAATGCCTTCATGCTTACCTCTCTCCTTCCGCCTCTGTGTTCATTTTCTTCATTGCTTGTGATGCAGCTTTCTCTTCTTCCTTCACACCCTCTGTAATTTTAAAGAATAATGCCTCCAGATCTTCACCGGAGCCTTCGATTTCCTTGCGGGTTCTTCTGTCCGCTATCTTACCGTTGATCATAATATTGGTACTGTCCCAGAATTCCTCCACGCTATCCAGCATATGGGTACTAATCAGGATGGAGGCGCCCCGATTACGAAGCTCTAAAAACAGCTTCTTTAATTCCTTAATCGCATGAGGGTCCAAGCCAACCAATGGTTCATCAAACATAATCACCTTAGGCTCAGGCAATAAACCGCAGCAAATACTAACCTTTTGCTGCATACCCTTGGATAATTCATTTCCCAGCTTATTCTTCTTATCGTCAAGCTCAAAGCGGGTAAGCAGATCTTCAGCACGTTCTTTCCAATTCTGTAAGGAATAGGCTCTAGCGATAAACTCCATATGCTCCCACACCGTAAGCATATCATATAAAGCCGGAATCTCAGGAATATACCCTAAGTCTCTTTTTGCCTGCAGAGATTTATTTTCACTTCCGTTAATCAGTATATTGCCATCAAATTTTAATAATCCCGCAATACACTTGATTATTGTCGATTTACCCGCACCGTTCGGTCCAAGAAGAACGGATATCTCCTGTGGATTGATGTTGAAGCTGATCTGATCATTGGCTATCAGCTTACCATATTTCTTAGTGACATGATTTACTTGTAGCATTTTTCTACCCCCGTCCACTTTTGTTAAATAAAGGTTACGCTAAACTTTCTTTAGTATACAATATTTTTTTTCATCATAAAAGCTTTTTCCAATTTTTTAATTATATTATAATCAAACACCCTGTTCAATTATTATTACTCTTATAATAATGTAACTCACTTATAAGAATAAAGAGTCAGCATGCTGACACTTTCCAAGCTTGCTAGACAAGCTTTGCCCAACTGCGTGTTGCGAAGCAACAACTTCCCATACGCGAGGTGCGTCATCTCAAAGTGAACTTCGTTCACTTGCCCGGAGGGCTTTTTAACATATGACGTAATTTCCTCGTATTAAAAAAGCCCCTACAGATGCTCGGAACACTTTCATTTCAAGTATTCCGTGTCTGCCATGGGGCTGTGAATACGCCTATGCGAATAATGCCTGCAAGCAGGCATCGGAGAAGCTCGCATAGTGTGCTTCTTCCGGCTTATAATGAACTAAGGTATTTTTTTGCTAGAATGACATCTTCCCTCATTTTGATAACCAGTTCTTCTAAGGAATCGAATTTAAATTCGGGTCGCATATAGTATAACAATTCAACTTCAATTATCTCGCCATACAGATCTCCGTCAAAATCGAAGATATAGGTCTCGGCTCCGATATATTTTTCTTCCCCTACCGTTGGTTTATATCCAATGTTTGTTACACCGTCATGAAAGCTACCATCAATTAGCGTTTTTGATACATAGACGCCACAGGGCGGTAACAGCTTTGAGGATGGAGGGGTTAGATTCGTGGTTGGTATACCAATGGTACGGCCAATCCGTCTTCCATGCATAACCTCTCCACGAAGGGTATAAGGGGTTCCAAGCATTGCATTGGCCGCCTCGATATCTCCCTGCTTGATTGCTTTCCGAATAGCTGTGCTGCTGATCACATCGCTCTTCCAGGTTCTCTTCTCAATCGCAATCACCTGATATCCATAGACTTCTTCATATTGCTTCAGTAAGTCAACATCTCCCTTAGCCTTATAACCAAAGCGAAAATCCTTGCCTACTACGATTACCTTCACATCCAATTGTCCAACTAAAATATTCTTGATAAAATCCTCCGGCTCCATAGATCTGGTTTTCTCTGTGAAGGGATAAGAGATTAGCACATCGATACCCGAATGATTAAGCTTCGCCACCTTCTCTTCCTCAGTATAGATAAGCTCGAATTCCTTGTCAGAAAAAAGGTTACCCGGATGCATTAAAAAGCTGAACATTACCGCTGTCAAGCCTTGTTGTTTCAAAGCTACCACCCGGTTGATCAATTCCATATGTCCCAGGTGGAGACCGTCAAACTTACCAAGGGTGATTGCTGTATTTTTATATATAAAATCTGTATTTCCGGCTACATATTCCATAGTATCCTCCATGATTTGCAGACCATCTCATGTTAATTGTCTCATAATTCTAGTAAAGTTCAGCTATAAGCTCGATTTCGCTAAATTTGTATGGCTGAACTGTAACTAATCCTGCGAGCTTTAATCCTGCTGACTCTAGCTTCGCTCAATTATGGGTTATAAGAACATCTTTACCGGCTTATATCGCTTCTCTTCACTTAGGTATGCGTATAAGCCTATAAAATGCTCTTCACTGTCATATACCCGGACCATATCTGCCTCCGTCTTCTGAAGCGGCTCTTTTACATGCTCCGGAGTAAATATATTACCATTATAGATTAATTTATTATATTCACTCGCTACTATCAGCTTGGGATAATGAGAAAATACCTCATCGATGGTTACCATATGAGGTTGCAGCTTGTCCTCCCGAACCAGTGCTTCGATCTCAGAGAGCTTCAATGCTTCTTCTACCCGAAATGCACCGACTGCAGTTCTGAGTAAGCTTTTCATCGTAGCTCCGCAGCCCAGGGTCTCACCGATATCATGAAGGAGGGTCCGGATATAGGTACCTTTTCCGCATTCTACAACTACCGAAAATTCCTGTTCCTTAACATCATAATCTGACAGGCTAATATTCCTGATACTAACAAGACGTCTCTCCCTCTCAATTTCCTTCCCTAATCTAGCCAACTCATAAAGCTTCTTTCCATCCACCTTGATAGCGGAAAACATGGGTGGAAGCTGCAGGTATTCTCCTATGTAGCTGCTTATTACCTTTTCCAGTTCTGTAGGATTGATATTTACATCTGCCGTCTTCAACACTTTACCCGTCATATCCTGCGTGTCTGTTGTAATACCCAATTTGCAAATGGCCCTGTAGGTTTTATCCTTATCCGTTATCAGATCCACCAGCTTGGTTGCCTTACCGACGCATACCGGCAAAACCCCTTCCGCATCGGGATCCAGGGTTCCTGTATGACCGATTTTCTTCATTTTTAAGATACCTCTCATTTTTGCTACAACATCATGAGAGGTATATCCTTTTTCTTTATAAACATTAATGATTCCGTCAAACAATGATTGACACTCCTTATGAAAGCTCATTGATAGAGCCTTCGATTTCCTTCAATTGCGCTTCAATATGTGCAGTAATATTATTAATCACATCATGTACCGAACCGTGCAGCGTACAGCCGGCGGCCTTGATATGCCCTCCACCGCCGAAGTAAACAGCGATCTTGCTGACATTCACTTCGCCGTTGGATCTCATGCTTACCTTGAATTCATGAGGTGAGGTTTCATAGATGAAGATTGCAACCTCCGAGCCCTTCGTTACGCGCAATTGATCGATGATACCATCCAGATCCGCCGTCGTAGCTTCATAGAAATCCAACATTTTACGGCTTAGTGACGCAAATACAACTTTTCCGCCTAATACAAGCATACTTTCCATGAGACAACGGCCTAAAATCTGATTCTGCACATAGGTCTTCGCATAAAAGGATTCATCAATCAGGGTGGAGAAATCAATTCCCTTACTGATTAATTTACCTGCAATATTCATAGTTTGCTCAGACGTATTACTATGCTTGAATACACCGGTATCATGAATAATTCCGACATATAGGGCAGACGCAACCTCACGGTTGATATCCTTCTCTTCCATCAAGGTAAATAAAACCTCACAGGTTGAGGAAGCATCGGCCACCACATGGTTCACCAAAGCAAAGCCCTGATTGCTTATGTGATGGTCAATGTTAATTGTTTTCTTAGCGGTATTATAAAATGTTAATGCATTGCCTAGTCTGTCTATGCTTCCGCAATCCAAGGAAATAAAGGTATCATACGTCTCATCGGTATTATAGACATGTTTGATGTCATCCACACCTGTCAAGATACGAAATTCATTTCCGAAGGGCTCCAGATACACATCCACCTTCTCCAGTCCCAGCTTCTTGCTATTCTGACTTAAGTAGAGGTAGAGCGCCGTACAGGAACCGATACAGTCCCCGTCCGGTCTGACATGCCCGGCAATTGCTATTCTCTTAGCACCAATTACTTCTGCATCAATTTTATTCATAGGCTATTATCCTCTTCTTAGAGACGCTTACTCATCTTCTCCAACTGTATCATCCTCATCCTCTTCTTCCTCTTCTATGAGGTCCTCATCATGCTGTGAGCTTTTTCTGTTCACTTCATCAATCAATCTAGACATATTTACACCATATTCAATGGAGTTATCAATGACAAAGGTAAGTTCGGGAGTATTTCTTAAATTAAGCGTTTTGGCTAATTGTCCTCTCATGAAGGAAGCGGCGCTTTTTAAACCTCTTTTGGTATTTTCCTTGGACTCCTCATCACCAAGTACACTGATGTATACCTTCGCAGTCTTTAAATCCGGTGCTACCTCTACGGCAACCACGGAAGTCATGGGATTTATCCTCGGATCCTTTATCTCCCTACTGATCAAGGTGCTCAGCACTTTTTGTACTTCACCGTTAATTCTGGTGTTCTTAATACTGTTTTTTCTCATAATAACCTCCAAACTGCTCCTTACAAAGAACCAGATTAACAAACTACCCTTAAAAATATGAATTATTAGTTCACAATCCACCCCTTGAATTAGTTTGCGCAAAGTGTGCAACGTCTCGCACGCGAGACGAATTACACTTTGGTAACGCAGGCGCAAACTTCTAAGTGTGAATTATGATTTTCATAATTCACATTATTAGCGAGGAACCTCTGCCATTATATAGATTTCTACCTTATCGCCTTCCTTGACATCGTTAAATTTCTCGAATACAAGGCCGCACTCATAACCGGTAGCAACCTCCTTAACATCATCCTGGAATCTCTTCAGGGATGCTAAGGTTCCATCATAGATCAAGGTATTATCTCTATAGATTCTCGCTTTACTGCCTCTGATTACCTTACCGTCAATTACGTAGGAACCGGCGATTGTACCAACTCCCGATGCCTTGAAGGTCATACGAATATCAGCGTGGCCGATGATACGCTCCTCAAATATCGGATCCAACATACCCTTCATGGCAGCTTCGATATCATTGATCGCATTGTAGATAACTCGATAAAGCTTAACGTCTACCTTCTCACGATCAGCAGTTTCCTTCGCTGCATTATCCGGTTTCACATTGAAACCGATGATGATTGCATTGGAGGTACTAGCAAGAATGACATCTGATTCATTGATAGCACCAACTCCGCCGTGAAGAATTCGTACTGCTACCTCTTTATTGCTAAGCTTTAATAAGCTCTGCTTCATCGCTTCAAAGGAACCCTGAACGTCAGCCTTAATAATCAAGTTAAGATCTTTAATATTACCGGCCTGAATCTGTGAGAACAGACCATCAAGAGATAATTTTGCTTTGGTATCTGCAAGCAGTCTTTCCTTACTCTGTGAAAGATATGCATCCGCAATTGCTCTTGCCTCTTTTTCACTTGTAGTGGAAAGTAATGTCTCGCCGGCATCAGGAACTTCATTTAAGCCAAGAATTTCTACTGGTGTAGAAGGTGTAGCTTCCTTCACTCTTCTTCCCTTATCATCATTCATAGCACGAACCTTACCATAGGCCGATCCAACCGCAACATTATCACCAACACGAAGGGTTCCCTTTTGCACAAGAATAGTTGCAACCGGACCTCTTCCTTTGTCGAGCTCTGCTTCGATTACGATACCTCTTGCATTACGGTTCGGATTTGCTTTTAATTCAACCATTTCAGCTGTCAGAAGGATCATCTCAAGTAATTGACTGATACCTTCCTTAGTGTGAGCAGAGACAGGTACAAAGATTGTATCTCCTCCCCAATCCTCGGCGATTAATTCATACTCGGTAAGTTCCTGCTTAACGCGTTCTATATTAGCGCTGGGCTTATCAATTTTATTAATTGCAACAATAATCTGAACACCAGCTGCCTTTGCATGGTTAATCGCTTCCACAGTCTGAGGCATAACACCATCATCTGCTGCTACTACTAAAATAGCGATATCGGTAGACTTCGCGCCACGTTTACGCATAGCAGTGAAGGCCTCATGTCCGGGAGTATCAAGGAAGGTAATCTTCTCATTATTGATCTCTACGACATAAGCGCCGATGTGCTGAGTGATTCCGCCAGCTTCTCTTGAAGTAACATTGGTCTCGCGGATTGCATCCAGAAGTGAAGTCTTACCATGATCAACATGACCCATAACACATACAACCGGAGGACGTTTCTCCATGGTGCTGGGATCCTCTTCGTCTTCCTTCAGAAGCTCCTCAACCTCATTCACCTTTACTTCTTTTTCTGCGATGATTTCGTATTCAAGAGCGATTTCTTCCGCTTCTTCAAAGGTAATTTCCTGATTTAAGGTAACAATCTTACCTGCCAAGAACAACTTCTTAATTAATGCTGCAGAAGGCTTCTTCATCTTATCTGCTAATTCCTTAATGGTTAATACCTCAGGAATACTGATAACCTTGATGTCTTCCTCCACAACCTGAATCGGCTTAGGCTGAATGAATTGCCCCTTCTTCGGAAGGATTTTCTTGATCTCCTCATCACCATCGGTGTCACGTCCTGAAACTACGCGATCCTTATAACTCTTTTCCTTATTAATACGGTCTCTATTTCTCTTATTGCTGTTATCGTTTTTCTCTGCAACCTTTTGATCTAATATCTGTTGGTCAAAGGTCTTGCGCTCACCGCCGGCTCTACCGGGGGCTTTCTTACCGGGTGCGCGGTTGTAGCTCGGCTTATCATCGTCATCCTTGCCACCATCTTCAAAACCACGGGGATTAAAGCCTCCCGGTCTCTGTCCGCCGCCACTGGGTCTGGAATATCCGCCCTGACCGCCATAGCCACCTCTACCCTGCTGGCCACCGGCACCGCCCGGACGAGGTCCACCTTGGGAACGATTGCCGTAGCCACCCTGCTGGCCTTGGTAGCCTTCTCCCTGGGGTCTCGGTCTGTAACCTTCTCCCTGAGGTCTATTGCCTTGATAACCTTCACCCTGGGGTCTCGGTCTGTAGCCTTCACCCTGAGGTCGGTTGCCCTGATACCCTTCTCCCTGAGGTCTCGGTCTGTAGCCTTCACCCTGAGGTCTATTGCCATCGCCAGCTTGCTGGCGTTGGTAGCCTTCGCCCTGGGGTCTCGGTCTATAGCCTTCTCCCTGAGGTCGGTTACCCTGATAGCCTTCACTCTGAGGTCTCGGTCTGTAACCTTCTCCTTGAGGTCTATTGCCATCGCCAGCTTGCTGGCGTTGGTAGCCTTCACCCTGAGGTCTCGGTCTGTAACCTTCACCCTGAGGTCTGTTACCCTGATCGCCACCACTACCCTGAGATCTGTTACCATAGCCGGATTGCTGGCTTTGGTAGCCTTCACCCTGGGGTCTCGGTCTGTAGCCTTCTCCCTGGGGTCTATTGCCCTGATACCCGCTATTTCCCTGAGGTCTCTGACCTTGATGTCCTTGTGAATCACCTACCGGTCTTTGCGGTCTCTGACCCTGTTGCCCATTTGCTCCTTGTGCTGCTCTTTGCCCCTGTGAATTATCACCGGTTCTTCCTGTATTACTAGAGCTTTGATATCCCTGGCTTGTTCCGCCATGCTGACCAGCACTTCCCTGTCCCTGATACCCCTGCTGTCCTTGCTTCATTCCACTTTGTCCTCCTGCCGGTCTAACTCCCTGTTGCCCTGTATGAGCTGTCTGTGCTGTAACTGATTGCGTATGCATATCGGGTCGACCTTGATCCTGAACGGGTCTTTGCCCGCTTCCTGTTTGACTGGGCTGCCCCTGTCTTATTCCATTTTGTTGTTGATTTAAATCAGGCTTCTGACCCTGCCCTGCCGGTCTAACTATTCCCTGTTGTCCCAATGGTCTGTCTCCCGGTGCTGTGGGTCGTGAGTTCCCTTGTATCGGAGGTCTCTGTCCTGTATGTGCTTGCGTAGCTCCTGCTGCTGGTGCAGCAGAACGAGCCTGCGTAGAAGCACCTGCCGGCTTAGCAGCCGCGGCCCCTGCAGCACGAACAAAGTGGTTCTTTACAACCTGAACCTCATTATCCTCCAGATTACTGCTATGTGATTTTTTTACACCAAAGCTATGCTCCAGATAATCAAGAATATCCTTGCTTTCTATTGCACCCTTGGTTATATCATTTATTTCATTTTTCAACTCATAAATCTTCATTTTCGCCATACTTACTACCTCCTATCTTTCCTGCATCATTTTCAATTGCTTATCGATTGCGTCTGCTAAGCCCTTGTCAAGCACAGCTAAAGAAGCGCGAAACTCCTTACCCATTGCATGACCCAAGTCATTCTTTATGCCAAAGAAAAATATTGGCACTTTATAGTAAGTACACATGTTGGTAAACATTTTTTTAGTATTATCAGATGCGTCCTCTGCTACAATTACAAGCGCAGCTTTATGTTCCTTCACTGCCTTCTCAGTAGAGAATTCGCCACTTACAAGCTTTCCTGATTTTGTTGCAATTCCAAACAGGTTAAATACCTTCTTTTCTTCCGGACTCAAGCAAAATCATCTCCTTCTCCAATGTTTCTATCAATTCACCTGGAATGGTAACCTTGAGAGAACGGTCCAAGCCCTTTGTCTTTATTGCTTTCTGCAGACAGGTCAAAGAACAACATACATATGCTCCTCTGCCATTCTTCTTACCTGTTGCATCAATTACAATCTCCTCCTCCGGAGTCTTAAGAACACGGATCAATTCTTTTTTTGGCTTCATCTCACCGCATCCGGTACACATTCTTAACGGTAATTTCTTTGCCATCAATATCCTCCAATTAATAACCCATACTCTGAGATTCGCTCTTGATATCAATCTTATATCCGGTCAGCTTTGCAGCCAGTCTGGCATTTTGACCTTCCTTACCGATGGCAAGAGATAATTGATAATCGGGAACGATGACTCTGGCACTCTTCTCATATTCATCAACGGTAACAGATACAACCTTAGCCGGGCTTAATGCATTTTCGATCAGTCTGGCAGGATCATTACTCGAGTTAATAATATCAATCTTCTCGTTACGAAGCTCATGTACGATTGCATTTACTCTTGCGCCATTCATACCGACACAGGCACCCACAGCATCAACATCCGGATTGTTGCTCCATACAGCCATCTTTGTTCTGGAGCCTGCTTCTCTGGAAATACTCTTGATCTCAACGGTTCCGTCTTGTATCTCGGTTACTTCGGCCTCGAATAAACGCTTCACTAATTCCGGATGGGTTCTGGACACCGTAATTCTCGGTCCCTTAGTGGTATCCTTTACTTCCAATACATATAATTTAATACGATCGGTAGGCCTGAATACTTCGCCTCTTATCTGCTCATTCTCAGTCAAGATTGCGTCTACCTTACCCAAATTAATACTTACATTATTACCCACATAACGCTGCACGATACCGGTTACAATATCCTTCTCTTTACCGCTATACTGGGTAAACAGCACCTTTCTTTCTTCCTCACGGATCTTCTGAACTACTACTTGCTTAGCCTTCTGAGCAGCGATACGTCCAAAATTCTTCGGTGTAACCTCAATGGCCATTATATCACCAAGTTCTTTTCTGGCATCCTTCATCTTGGCTTGAGCTATGCTGATCTGCATAATAGGGTCAGTAACCTCTTCCACTACTTCCTTCATAGCAAATACATTTACTTCACCTGTGATTCTATCAATATTAACCTTAATATTATCAGCTCTGCCATAATTGTTCTTACATGCTGCAACCAATGAGTTCTCTAATGCCTCAAGCAAAATATCTTTACTGATATCCTTTTCCTTTTCAATCTGGTTTAAAGCTTCAATGAGTTCCTTGTTCGCATCCATTTTTTTATCAAATCCTCCTTTAATGTAAATAGAATTGGTATAACCTTATCAGGAGGATTTATCCTCCTTTAATGTAAATAAGATTGGTATAATTTCTCTAAAAATCAAAGGTTAACCGTACCATTGCTATATCCGCTCTTGCAATCTCCATTGTCGTGTTATCCTCAAACTCAAGTGTAATTGTTGTTGCATCATAAGCCTTTAATAGCCCAACAAACTCCTTCTTCTTGTTCACAGCCTTATAAAGCTTGACTTCAACCTCTTCTCCAAGGCTTCTCTCAAAATGTTTATCCTTCTTTAATTGTCTCCCAAGTCCGGGAGAGCTTACCTCTAATACGTAGGAATCCGTGATAAAATCATGTCGATCCAGCAAATCACTCAATGCCCTGCTCACTAGTACACAGTCATCAACCGTGATACCGGCTTCTTTGTCAATATAAGCTCTTAGATACCAGTTGCCACCTTCCTTTACATATTCAATATCATACAATTCGAAATGATGCTCTGCCAAAATAGGTTCCAGTAACTGTTCTGTCT
>JAEZKL010000087.1 GCA_023415475.1 Bacillota bacterium
ATATAAAACACTCCGTCTGCATAATAAGCATCCACATCGCGGACATAAGGTCGGGATTTTCCGTCAGCGTTTGGTTCCATCGCGATCGTTGCGAGGGAGATAATGTTGTCTTTTCCGTTGCCGCACCTCTCTTCAATTAATTTTAACCCTTCTTCGTACTTACTCATTTGCAATTCCTCCTAAGTTGTTTTCTCTTATTTTGAAGGGAATCCACATTTCCATATACGCCATTTCGAACGAATTCTGATAATACATTTCCGGATAAAAGCCGTCCGCAGTCAAACCATGCTTCTTGAGCCAAAATCGCGTAAATTTCATCATCTTACCTAAGGAATCCGATAACTGCTTATAATTTTCCGCCTCAAACTCACAAACGATATATTCCCTCGCGGGAAGTTGCCAGCTTGTAAAACGGGAATCCTTCGTATCCGATTCCACCTCCGCACCGGCAAAATATGTTGAATAACCTTCCGGTGCATCGCCGTGATATGTAACACTAAGCCATCGCCCTCCAGGTATGCATGGAATATCTTTACGGACGTCGAGAAATCTCTGCCAAATAGCGGCGGGTTCGGACACTTCGGTCCTTTCACCGAGCATTTTACCCCTCTTGAAGTGCCAAAAATCCTTCACTCCGAGAAAGTCTATCGGCTTGTCAAGATTTTTGCGGTTATATTCCAGCACCAATCCGTCGCTGATTAGTGGCACACCCTCGTCGACCATAACATAGCTCAACAATAAATCAGGCTTATCAAAATTGTTTAAAACGACAGGCTTGTCCCTGTATTGCGCCGGGGTGATAGCGTAAGCGTCCTTAAATGCCCGAGTAAATGTTTCGTGGCTATCGAATCCGTATTCCAACGCAACATCAAGAATACGGTTTCGTTTATCGCGAAGCGCGTCACAGGCTCTGGCTAATCTGCGCAGTTTAATATATTCCCGTACCGGCTTTTTGACCAGCCGCGTGAATAATCGCTGATAATAAAATAAAGAAAGTGCGGAGATTTCCGCCAATTCTTCTATTTTTATTTCTTCGCTGATTTGCTCCTCAATGTGGTTCAGCGTTTTCTGTATAGCTTCCCATGCATGCATATAGACCCCCTCGTAAAAAGCATACCAAAAAATCATAGGCAGGCGCTTGACCGTGTCTGCTCTTTTTCTAAAGTTCCGATCCAATTACAGCTTCAGCCACAAAGCGGGACGGACACCGCCTTTACATTCGCCTTCATCGAGGTTGCCTTTCAATATATTGTTGCCTTGGATACCTATATTACCGTCACCATGGACGTAAACTGCTTTTACATTAACTCGACCTGGCGACCGAAGCCACCACCACGAGTTGCATATGTTACCTTCAAGTCTTGCTATTCGTTTAGAGTTGTTTTCATCTTTTCTCTGAAACCAATATCTTTGATTTTTTCCTGGGCTATACAGTTTTGAACTACTATCACCGAAATATTGGCACGTTACCTCCTCAAGGCTTAACAAAAATATGCTGTCCCTCGTATCTGCTCCGCCTTTTGAACCATACCAATGATTGTCAAGATTTTTGTTTATTACCGGAATTATTTTTGATTGATCAGCTGCGGAGAATTTGTCATAAAATTCATTGTTAAGATATTTCCTTAACGAGCAGTCAGCCCAGGTTATATCTTTATAAGCATCATGGTAAGCACACTGTTCTATGATATATTCGGTTATAATCAAAGCTGTATTGTTTTGTATGTCAAGAACTCGCCATTCATAATTGCCAAATACTATTTTATCCCCTACTTGCATAAGTTCCTCCCTGTATATTACCTAAAATCATCTTTTAGCTTGATCGGAAAATATCTTTGCATTTGCTTATAGCCAAGTCCCTTTTCTATGTCTTTATAGGCAATATCTCTTCCATCTTCATATAAATAAGGCATATTGAACATAACACTGCTGCTCTTGTCAAGCTCAAAATTTGTGCCTTCAATCCATTGGGAAACTTTATCTTCCACTTTTTGTATACTCTCGTTATCTTCGTCTATACTGACTGCCATAGCGTATAAGCCTCCCGGAAAATCGAACAATGTAAAAGGGCTTATATCCGCATTGGTGACACCATCTTTAACGGCACATATCCATTCAGCTTTATCATCTTTAGACAGCAAAAAATCAAAACAATCGAAAATCACACTCTTATATAAATGACAATGCTGCCACAATTGGTACATATATCCGCCTTCTTTGAACATTTCCCCCCACGGTTGGTCTCCGGACGTTATCGCTCTGAAGCCTGGTATCCTGACGACCATTACATCAGGAATTTTTTTATCTAATTTTTCCGTTATTTCAATCAAGCGGTTTATTTTGGAGGGCTTGCCAATATAGTCAACGCTTATCAACTGTGTTTCAAGCTCTTTTGCTTTGTCATACAGCAGTTTTATGTCGGAATTGTCAGTAAAATCTACTCGTTCTATTTCACGTATGAAGTCCAGAACAATATCTTTCAACTCATGCAGGAGAGCAACTTCATCGTCTATATTTTGCACTTTCTTTTCTAGCACTTCTAAAACTATGTCGGAACTGGACGTGTTGAAAATACGCTGAATGTCTTTTATGCTAATATTCAGCTTGCGTAAAATGAGTATTTGCTCAATCCGCCTGACAGCGCTTTCGTCATACATTCTGTATGCGTAGTCATCGCTTCGGGTGCTGCTTATCAGCCCCATGTCCTCATAATAGCGCAGTGTGCGGGCTGTTATGCTATACTTGCCTGATACATCTTTGATTTTGATTAGGTTGTTCATTGGTTTCGACCTCTTTTCTATTTTTTTATGATAGGTCTAGTATAAAGGCTTCCCTAAAGTAAGAGTCAAGGTGTATTGCTACTTTTTTGTAGAGATTATAAAAATCCTCGTATAGCTACCGCTTCGGCGTGCTGATTACCTTACCAATGTTATGATTTTCCATATATAGCATTACCAATTTGCGCGATATCCGAAGTAATATTCCTTAATTCTTCAACTGATATCACTATGGTATTGCTCGATATAGAATTTTCTATTATTTTTAATAATCGGTCATAACAATCCTCGGGTTTATTTTTAAATTCTTTTATGTATTGCTCACTTCTTTTTCTGCTTGGAAAATACATGATGTTTATCGCAAACAATGCTTGCAATAAATGGTCTAAAGAATTTTCTAATACACTATGGTAAAACATTACCTCTTTTCGTAATATTACTCTTCCTAAATCCTCATCATCTATTACTTTTGAAATATGAAAATCAAACAATCTTTCAAACAAATCGAGAGGATGCTTCTTAACTTTTTCTATCAATGACGTCCATTCAGTATTACTCTCATACAAAATATTTATGCTTTCAACACTGGATAATCTTCCTGTTGGATAAAATCCACCTTCTCTGTCTAAATGTTTTCCATTTAAAACCTCATCCAAATAATGTTCCATTTCTTCCATCGTAAAATACATAAACATAACATCAATTCCATCAATAATTATTATATCTCCATAACCCCATATTCCCCCATTACATACATTCATCAGACATTCTGAGTATTCATTAGAATAATTTGAATAGACACTTTTTCTTTCAGCCTCTGTTGGAATAGTGGTACATAAAACAAACATATCAATATCGCTATTACCTGGTATCAAGTCAGCATTAATATCCCCCGTTTGACCAATACCTTTAATTTTATTGTTTTGGGATAATTCACTTACCAGTTTATCTTTAATATC
The DNA here is from genome assembly GCA_023415475.1 of Bacillota bacterium. Classification (GTDB taxonomy): domain Bacteria; phylum Bacillota; class Clostridia; order Lachnospirales; family Lachnospiraceae; genus Mobilitalea. The sequence goes on from JAEZKL010000087.1 coordinate 3,737, forward strand.
TATAACATTCATTTCTATCCCTCCAATATTCACGTTCAATTTAGGCATATACTATATTATTCTGCTTTTTCTTTCATCATTAAATATTCTGTTATTCCTTTTCTGTAAAGGTTTGGTATTTTTAAAAAAACTGTTTCCTCTAAAAAATCAAGCAGTTTTTTCCCAATTCCTTTGCTTCTGTATTCCTCTTTTACTGCAATCAGATGCAATAAGGGAAAACTATGAAAGGCACCTTTTGGAAGATAAAATAAAAAGCCTACACATATATCGTTGAGTAAAGCTATATATAAGGTTCCTTGTTCTAATCCTTCTAATATAGCCTTTTTTCCACTTCCCTCATTGGTGAAATATCTTCTGCCCAATTCAGAA
>JAEZKL010000095.1 GCA_023415475.1 Bacillota bacterium
AGATACACGATATGGTGATGGAGATGGAGAACGGCTACGACACGCAGGTGGGCGAGCGCGGCACCCGTCTTTCGGGCGGACAGAAGCAGCGCATTTCCATCGCGCGCATATTCTTAAAGAACCCGCCAATATTGATACTCGACGAAGCGACATCCGCACTGGACAGCGTGACTGAAAAGCGCATACAAAAGGCGTTTGAGGCGCTGGCCGTGGGGCGTACGACGCTGGTCATCGCACACCGGCTCTCCACCGTTCGCAACGCAGACGAGATCATCGTGATCGATGAGGAGGGCGTGGCGGAGCGCGGCACGCACACGCAGCTTTTGGCTATCGGCGGCGAATACGCAAGGCTTTATAACAGCCAGTTCAAAGAATAAACAAGCCTCCTTTTCAAAGGAGCCCTTAGTGTGCCTCCTTTATCAAAGGAGGTGGCGTGCGCAGCGCGACGGAGGATTACGGCGGGCACAACACTTCTACTTATCAATCGTTATTCCGTAGGGGCAGGTCTCCGCCTGTGCCCTGTATGGTGTATGTCGCTCAAGCGAGTTAGCCTGTAATATATGAACAACAAAAACCATACACACGCACCGAAGGCTTTGCTTATTCAAGAGTTTTTTTCTTGCTACCATCCCACACAGGGCCGCCGCGTCAGACGTGAGCTCCTTTTTTGGCACATTGAACTCCCCACCAATATCTCTTTTGTGACATTACACCACAAAGAGGGGATAAGGGGGGCGGGGGAGAGATGGGGTGAGTTTAATCTTCTTAATGTAGTATATTAAGAAAATTTTTATATACTACATTAGCCAAATCGTTAGTATTGAAGTAATTGGAAAAATCATTATATACACTACTTAAATCTTTTGGAAAAAAAATATTGCTCTTATATTTTACGAACGGTCCATCGCTTTCAATTAATATACGATTAGTGGGAATCTTTTTCAAAATATTCCTTCCCTTGGTTGATTTCAACATTGATGGATTTAGTGAAAAATAGTATCCCGCATCGATTATTGGATGTATTAAATTTTCGTCTCCTGAGTACCAATGGAAAATAGCTTTCTTCACCTTGTTTTCGGTAAGTATTCTCAGAACATCTTCTTCCGCTTGTCTAGCATGTATTGAAAATATATGGTTAGTTGCAAATTTACAAATAAAACCAAACACATCTCGTTGCTTTAATCTTGTATTAAGAGATTTTGCTACTGCATAATCAAGACCAACTTCACCAATAAATCTTGTATGATTTAAATTTTTCTCAAATAAGTTCTTATCAAAAGGATACTGATTTATAAGTATGGGATGATATCCCAAAGCTAAGAACAAGTGATCTGATAATTTCAACTGGCCATTATATTTTTCAAATAACTCAGGAAGATGAGTTACAAAAACAGCTTTATGATTTTCTTTTTCAATATCTTGTATTATAGTATCTGGATTATCATAGAAATCGATATGAATATGTGAATCGATCAAAGGCATTCCTTCACCTTCCATACTTATTAAAGAAAATTTCCAATTCAGTATTAAACCTATTTAATAAATCAAACGTTTTCTCTAAATATTTTGGATCATTATAATATTTCTGTCTTATATCAATCTCAGATAGTATTCTACCCTGTTTTATAGCTAAAGAAAACTCATAAAAATAATTATAGGCAGAAAGATATTCTGTATTATTTAAATCACCTTTATAAGGGATGAAGTAATCATGGTCGAATTTTTCCATATCATAAGCTGCTAAAGATATTTTCCGTAGTAGGCATGGAACACAGGCCCCACATGAAGTTATACCTTTCTTACTAAATCTTATATCTCTTCGTGATCGGCTACAAGATCGAGTGTCTTTTATCTTATTCCGAAAAGTGAAATCAAGGGCATTAACAATTTCCCCTTTTGTTAAGAACAAATATGGATGTTGAATTTTAATATTTATTCCTATATCATTTATTAAATTCTGATAAAGCTTAATAGTCTTAGGATGTGTTGTTTTTGTAGTTCCTCTGGATTGGAAAGATGGATTAAGTGTCATTATTCCATTTTCATAAACGTTAATTACTGGAATATTATTATTTGATGCAACAAGGCAAGCTAATGAAAAGAATAATAAAGATCGTGTTCTTTGATGCATAAAAACCTTTGATATATTGACTTTACTAAAAATTGCAAGTTCAATATTGGAGTACTTATCTTTTGCGAAATTAAAAACGCTATCAATATGGAAAGCATCTAAATTACTAGTCTTATATCCACAATAAATGGTGTTATCCTCAATCTGGGAATTTGTGCTTATCCCACAGAACGAATCTAGCCCACCTGATAATAATGAAACATTTGAAAAATTATTATCATAAATAAACTTTTGTTGCAGATTATGAAAACTATAATTAATTGGATAGAATTCTATTGACCATTTGTCTTCATCTCCTTCTGTTACAAAGTTAAGTAATTTCGTGATAAGGCTTGTATTTCTATGCCATGCATCCAAATTTGTCTTGCAAACAGGGATTCTTACTAAGATATTATTTCTTTTATGTGCTGCTGTTCTTATATCTGCAATAAAAATTGAAGTAAAAACATTAACCAAGTCTAAAATTTTATTACAACAAGGGTATAAGTCTTTGTTGGATACAATTTTATCAAATGCTAGAGGAATTTGTTTGCCATCGTCCATGAACGCTTTTATCATTCCTTACACCTCTTATAATTCCTTTTGCAATAAATTAATTAGCTCTTTAATTTTCATAGTTTTGCTTATGCATTTCTGAATAGACGCCAAATAGTTGTTATTTACGTAGTCGCTTGCAAATTGAGCAATAGTTGCACTTATTTCTCTAGCGTTAGCATCTTTAAATGCTTCAACAAGAGTTTCATTTGCTTCTTCTCGAATAATCAATTCAAAGAACTTCTGACAGTACATAAGAAGAAATTCTGTTGGATTGGTTGTTTTATCCAATAATAATTCACACATCGTTATTTTGAATGCACTTAATATTAGTGCAGATTCTATATCTCCATTTTCTTCTTCAATGCTATCAAGTATTGATTCGATTATTTTTTCGGCTTCAATAACTGTCATCTTTTCTGGGTCATATCCAAAATCTTTAACAAATCCTTCATAGCCTATTGTTGCCGCCTTTCTAAAGCAAGATATACCGCCACCTACGAGAATTTCAAAGTCACTAGTACTAAAATAATTCTTTGTCTTTTTCGACTTAATTACTTCTTTTGCCACCTCCGGAATTACGTCGTTATAATCTGTGTTTGGATTGTCTGTAATAGTATCCTTTAGAAGCTTTTTTATCTTTGCTGAAGTTTTTCTTACCGAAGTACCCATTGATTATTCCTCCTAAGTAAATATAATAATAAATTATACCACACGAACACACCTTTATCTACCATTAATGTGTATTGATGATGTTATTACTATAAATTCCGTAGAATTCCGTATCGTTACGGAACGCTGAGAGTGGAAAGAAGGTCGTCCCTAGGGAGGGACGATTGTTTAAAAGTGGGACAGCGGGGATGGCAGGGGATGCCATGGTTATGTTGTCAGGGAAAGAACGGGTATCTGTCCGTATGATGCCTGTCGAGCGACCATTTGAGCGCGTTGGTGTCGATGTATTGCCAGATGTCACGGTATTCGGCTTCGCTGCGTATGATGCGGTCGTGGAATGACTTCTGCCAGACGGCAAAGCCAGCTTGTTTTGTTACAGCGCCTTTAAACTGCTGTACGATACGGGATACGGTAGGGGCGACCTGTGGTCGCCCGCGGTTATAATCATTTTGCAGCATAACAATCATATGAATGTATTGGGCATCACCATATATTTGTCGATATCCACGCCCTGATAGCATTCATGTATTCTGCCTATTTCTCGATCCACCATTTTACCGATATCCGACAGAACCGGGGTTCCATGCAGACGGTTATCGTCCGCTCGGACAGCCCAGAGCAGCGGTTTTCTGTCCTAAGTGCAGATCGTCACAAAATACGCGCCGTTCTGCGCGTAATCATATTCCGCAAGACGGATATTCCGGCACGTTGGTCTTTCCATCCGTTCGCCGCCCTTATTCAAAGCGATAGAGAAAACGGTAGGGGCGGCCTGTGGCCGCCCGCGGATATCGGCATTGTGAACTTGCCTATTTCAACAGGTAATCCTGTGTACTTATGACGCTGGCAAACATACCATTGAGCGCCGCCATA
>JAEZKL010000150.1 GCA_023415475.1 Bacillota bacterium
GGTTCTTCCATGGTTTGTTCAATTTCTCTGACTCTTAGACTCTTATTAGCCAGGTCAAAGTGAATCCCCCACTTCAATCAATGGCTTATCGTAAGTACTTAATGTATATTTATACTGATCTAACTCAACCACTAAATCACCTCTTTAATGTATTATATATTACTATTTATAAAATCTCAACATATTTTGCATATACATGCAATATTTTTTTATTACAGTAAAATGAATTCATAAATAACCATAAATTGGACTAAATACACTATGCTTAACAAGTGAATTAGCGAGCCAGTTACTTGTTAAGCATATACATGAGGCTGTTTCAAAAGGCAAGTGTTAGCCAAGGGAAAGAATAATATGCATCCCATACCTAACAATAGACCTTATGTAACAGCCTCCTGTTATTCAATTTATCCTTTATGCATTTCTGCCGCAGCAGTGTTTATATTTTCTTCCGCTTCCGCAAGGGCAGGGATCATTAGGCTGAACCTTCTTTGCAGAACGCTTGACAGGAGCATTTGCCACACTGTCATCACGGTTTGTACCGGTCACCTTCGCAACCTGCTCTCTCTCTACCTTCTGTTCAATACGAACATGAAGCAGAGCCTTGATGGTATCCTCACGAATAGCAGAGGTCATGGCATCAAACATTTCATAGCCCTGGAACTTATATTCTACAATCGGCTGACGCTGGCCATAAGCCTGCAAGCCGATACCCTGACGCAGCTGGTCCATATCATCAATATGATCCATCCATTTACGATCGATTACCTTGAGTAAAATAACACGCTCAATCTCTCTGATCTGTTCTGTCTCCGGGAATTCTGCTTCCTTCGCTTCATACAGCTTGACAGCCTCTTCCTTAAGCTGCTGCAAAAGATCGTTCTTATGCATACCGGCAAGCTGTTTTCGGTCAAATTCTATCTTCGTCAACGGAATGATCGGTAGAAGAAGATCGTTCAATTCGTCCAGATCCCAATCCTCCGGAGCCTGGTCATCACTGATGGTAGTGTTCACACATCCTTCAACCGTGTCCGTAATCATACGATAGATGGTATCGCGCATGCTCTCTCCATCCAAGACTCTCCGTCTTTCCTCGTAAATGATTTCTCTCTGCTCGTTATTAACCTGATCATATTCCAACAGATTCTTTCTGATACCAAAGTTATTACTCTCAATTCTTTGTTGTGCTTTCTCAATAGCATTGGTCAACATCTTATGCTCGATCTGCTCCCCTTCCTGCAGACCTAGAGAATTAAAGATTCCCATTAGTCTCTCAGAACCGAAGAGTCGCATAAGGTCGTCCTCTAACGAGATAAAGAAGCGGGATTCACCAGGGTCTCCCTGTCGGCCTGCACGACCACGCAACTGATTATCAATACGTCTTGCTTCATGACGCTCTGTACCGATGATCTTTAAGCCTCCGGCAGCAACTACGCCTTCCCCTAGCTTAATATCCGTACCACGTCCTGCCATATTGGTTGCAATCGTTACAGCACCAAGCTGTCCGGCATCTGCAACAATTTCCGCTTCCAACTCATGAAACTTGGCATTCAACACCTTATGGGGTACATTATGCTTCTTCAGTATCGCACTGATTTCCTCCGATGCTTCAATCGTTATCGTACCAACTAACACCGGCTGACCCTTTTTATTCGCAGCGATAATTTCGTTTATAATTGCGTTCAGTTTCTCTTTTCTGGTTTTATATACCGCATCCTGTAAATCTATACGGGCAATCGGAACATTGGTAGGAACCTCGATAACATCCATACCATAGATCTCACGGAACTCCTTCTCTTCTGTCAGAGCAGTACCGGTCATACCACATTTCTTCTTATATTTATTAAAGAAGTTCTGGAACGTAATTGTTGCAAGCGTCTTACTCTCTCTCTTAACCTTAACATTTTCCTTCGCCTCAATCGCCTGATGCAGACCGTCACTATAACGTCTACCAGGCATAATACGTCCGGTGAACTCATCTACAATAAGAACCTCATCATCCTTAACAACATAATCCTTGTCACGGAACATTAAATAATGAGCCCTGAGTGCTAGAATAATATTATGCTGAATCTCAAGATTCTCAGGATCCGCCAGATTCTCCAGGCTGAAGAAGCGTTCAACCTTCTTAACACCATCCTCGGTAAGATGAACATTCTTTTCTTTTTCATTTACAATGAAATCGCCTGTCTCTTCGATATCTTCCTTCATGATGGCAGCCATCTTGGTGAGCTCAGCGCTCGCTGTTCCCTTCTTAAGCTGTCTCGCCAGGATATCGCAAACGCGGTAAAGTTCGGTTGATTTGCCGCTCTGACCGGAGATAATAAGCGGTGTTCTCGCTTCATCGACTAAGATCGAGTCAACCTCATCGATAATCGCGTAATTAAGATCACGCTGAACCAGCTGCTCTTTATAGATAACCATGTTGTCTCTCAGATAATCAAAGCCCAATTCATTATTGGTTGCATAGGTAATATCACAAGCATATGCAGCACGGCGCTCCTCTTTCTCCAGGCTGTTCAAAACAACACCAACCTTCAGTCCGAGGAATTCATGGATCCGACCCATCCACTCGGAGTCACGCTTTGCCAGGTAATCATTAACGGTTACGACATGAACACCTTTGCCCTCTAATGCATTCAGATAGGACGGGAGTGTAGCCACCAGAGTCTTACCTTCACCGGTACGCATTTCCGTAATACGTCCCTGATGCAGAATAACACCACCGATCAGCTGAACGCGGAAATGTCTTAATCCGATTGCTCTCTTGGAAGCCTCCCTAACGGTAGCATAAGCTTCAACTAATATATCATCCAGGGTCTCCCCATTCTTAAGTCTATTCTTAAATTCTGTCGTTTTTGCCTTTAATTCCTCATCTGTGAGCTTTACGTATTCTGGTTCCAGAGCTTCTATCTTATCTACGATTGGTATTACACGTTTTACTTCTCTCTCGCTGTGAGTACCAAATACTTTTTCTATTAATCCCATTCCTTGTTCACTCCTGTACTGTTCCAAATTTGATCCCAAAATCGTTCAAATAGTATTGTAACATTTACCTTGATACTATTCAACTTAATTTTAGCTCATGCCCATAAATTGCTATATATTATAAAAGAAAGGAGCTGTTCCGGTCTTGCTCCGGAGGCAGCTCCTTCAATTAGTCTTAACTATTTTCATCTTAATACTCAGGCTCAATAAGTCCGTAGGTATTACCTTTTCTCTTATACACCACGTTAACCTCATCGGTCTGTGCATTACGGAATACATAGAAGTTATGTCCCAAAAGCTCCATCTGTACACATGCCTCTTCTGCATCCATAGGCTTGATTGCAAAACGCTTTGTCTTTACAATCTTGATTGTGTCATCCTCATAATAATCGTCTTCCATAAATGCCTGATTAAAATTCGAGGAAGCTTGCTTGTGATCTATTAATTTATTCTTGTACTTCCTTAACTGGCGCTCAATTATCTCTTCCACCAGGTCTATGGATACGTACATATCATTACTTACTTGCTCTGCTCTTATAATATTTCCTTTAACAGGTATTGTTACTTCGATTTTCTGTCTTTCTTTTTCTACGCTGAGTGTCACATGAATTTCAGTGTCAGGAGTAAAGTATCTCTCTAGTTTACCAATCTTTTCATATACAGCCGTCTTCAAGCCTTCAGTTACATCAATGTTCTTACCGCTGATAATATAACGCATAATGCCCAACTCCTTTTTACTTTCTTGTTAGCATTAACACTTCTATGCTATCCTTATTATACCATATGCCAAAAGAAGTGACAAGCTACTAAAAATATTATTACCCGGCTCACGAATACTATGAGCCCCAGGAAGTATATACCTTAGAATAATTGTAATAAACATAAATATTTGTATAATCTTTACTAATATGCCTAAATTATAGAATTTATAATCAAAAGCCTCTATTCGTTAAATATTGTCCGACAACTATATTGTCAAGTACAAAAATTTAAGTTTCTGTACCTATAAGACGATTTATCATAAGTTACAAAACGCACTTTCGATATTGACACCATTTTCATGATTAGACACGAGTAGTTTCTGTATGTGGATAATGTGGATAAATCGGTGTATAACTCCCGAATATTCAAAAATAAGGTTTCTTGACTGTGGATAACTTTTTGATAATTTGTGCAATCGCGCCTGCAGTTATCCATATATTACCATTTTTAAGTGATCATTTGTGCAAAATGTACATAACAGTGTTTGTCAATAGGAATTTCTGATAATTTTTTGTCACAATACAACTCAGAAAACGTTGCTTAAATTTAATCAATTTAGAGGTTATTTATTTTGTTTCCGCTTTACACCGAGATAGGTCTTAAGGGAGTTCGTTACAAAAAAGGCTTATACATAACGGGTATCTGTCCCACTATGTATAAGCCTCTTCTGCTATATTTGTTCCGGTTAACTCTCCGCATGCTCTTCTAGTTTGATCTCTTCTCCATTCAGCTTCTTCTCATACTTATCAACCTTATCTGCCAGAAAAGGAGCAAGGCCAACAAATTCTGCTCCATAGACCTTATTATTGTTTTCTGTAATGTGAGCTCTTACGATCTGTAGCACAACACAGAAGAAATCCCCGTCACCCAGATTAATTCGTCCACGAAAATAAAATCCTAAAGGTAAGCTGTCCTCACCGATGAAGCCAATTCCGTTTCTGGAGATATCAAATACGGAAACAGATGCCTTCAAGTCCTTAATAACAATATAATCCTGCTTAAAAACCTCATCCACCTCCAAATGAAGTTCAATGGGAAGCCTTTTATACCTTCTCCGATCCTTTACCTCGTTATCCGTCATATCCCTCTCTCCTTATATGTATCTGGTTAATTGCCGTTCCCCATAACGATCTTAATAGGATAATTCTAACATACTTCTCATCATTTTCCAATGAGATAATCAAATAAGCGATAATTCCGAGAGCAAAGTATCAACATGCCTACACTTGCCCGGAGGGCTTTTTATTCATGACAATAGAAAGTTTGCGAAGCGTACTTTCTATTGTATCATAGGCGCAATTTCCTATGATTAAAAAACAGGACCCTCATCCTAAAGGGTCCTGTCCATTATCTTTTAGTTAACAATTCTTCTTACACAATAGATATCTCTATATTTAACATTCGATCGAATAATACCCTGCCTTGAGTTCGCTGCATGTACAATCTTACCGTTACCGATATACATCGCCACATGGTTTACAGAACCTCGGCTATTGGCATAGAATACCAAATCACCCGGAAGCATGTCCGATTCACTTACCTTCTTACCCGCAGATGCTGCTTGATCACGGGATACTCTCGGTATATAATAACCAAAGTCTGCGTAAACGGCTTGTACAAAGCCGGAGCAATCTGCTCCCTTGGTTAAGCTTTCGCCTCCCCATACATATCGATTACCAACAAACTTTTGAGCATATTCAATAATTTCATTACGAAGCTCTGAGTGAGAGCCGGAATACGAAGGGCTATCATTCTTGGAGTTATTGGAGCTACTGGTATTTTTGGAACCGGAATTATTGTTCTTCTTTTCCTCCGCAGCTTTTCTGGCCGCTTCCTCACGCTCCGCTTTCTCTTGTGCAAGCTTTGCCTTTCTCTCAGCCTCTGCTCTTTCTGCCTCTTGCTGCTCGCGAAGAATACGTTGTTCTTCCTCAACAGAAATAGCAAACTTAAATTCCACTGTCATCTTTATGTAATCCTTGGATAGAAAGCCTGTGAAATCGGCGCCGGTTTCTTCATCCGAACCTAATACTATTTCAACCCACTCGCCATAGTCCTTCACAACCGGATAGGTCTCTCCTAGTGGAACTAGCGTTAATATTTCAGAGTCAACACTCATTTCTTTTCTAACTCGCAAGGTCTGTGTATCAACCGTTGCATACTGTGTTGCAAATTCATCTACCATGGCTTCGGCATCGCGTCCGATTGCCAGATAATTCGATGCTATGTATCCTTTCACATCACCGGATTGGATCTTAACCCAATCTCCTTCTAAATATTCCAGAATATCTGCGGCGCAGCCACGATATAGCTTACCGACCACTTCGCTATCCGTAGAAGGCTCGCTTCTGACATTCACGTAATTATCCGCTATTGATACACCCAGATTAGCATAGGGCGATATAATCTCTGTTTTCAAAATATTGATTAAGGTCTTGTCGGCAGTTACGGTATCTGCCTTCGTCGATGAATAATAATTATCTAATAGATAAGCAAAACCAGCCACACCCTGCTCGGTCGGAATAGTATCCGCCTTAACAGATGTAGCTGGAATTGAAATATACAATGTAGCTGAAGCGATAAATATAGCTGTCCTCATAGCCTTCGCTTTTCTCATTCTCAATTACCTCCCGCGTAACAAAGCGCTCTAGGTGTCAATAAATCATCATTCCCAACAATGATTTACTCCATTGCCTTCTGTCCAACGATAAAAAGCACGCTCCGCGAACTTTCTATAGTCATGAATAATTAGTAATATTAATTATTACAAAATTATTAAATACGTTTGAGATAATTATAACAAATGTGCCACAATGTGTCAATAATAAACAAATTAAAACGACATATAATTTCAAATAAGTGCCGAATTTTATTAAACTTCCTGTCCATTTCCCATATTCTGTCTATTCCAAATTATTCAAATACCTTTCTACTGCTGTAATTGCATTTGCTCCATCGGATGCCGCCGTTATAATCTGACGAAGCTCCTTAGTTCGAACATCACCTGCAACAAAGACACCCGGAACATTCGTCTCACAGCTTTCACCAGCTATAATGTACCCTCCTTCGTCTGTTGCTACCACTTTTTTATAAACATCAGAATTCGGAAGATATCCTACCGCAATGAAAATCCCGGCGACTTCATAGCTTGCTATTTCATTGGTCTTAACATTCTTAATCTCTATGGTTTTAACGCTCTCCTCACCATTGATTTTCTCTACCACACTATCCCAAAGTATTGTTACATTATCTAATTCAGTCAGTCTTGATGTAATACTCTTAGATGCACGGAATTGATCCCTTCTATGAATTACATATACCTGCTTACATATTCTTGCCAAAAAGATAGCATCCTCTACCGCAACATCGCCTCCGCCTACGACGGCAACTGTCTTATTCTTAAAAAAGGCTCCGTCACAGGTTGCGCAGTAGGATACTCCCATGCCGGAAAGCTTCTCTTCCCCTTCTACACCGAGATGACGTGGTGCACCGCCTGTAGCAATCACCACTGTCTTCGCTTTATATTGGGTACCGTCATCCATGGTTACAACCTTGAATTCATCTTCCAGCCTAAAATCGGTTACCTCACCATTTACGAATTTTGTCTCCAATTTGTCAGCATGCTCTCTGAATTTGGTACTTAATTCAAATCCGCTGATTCCGGGCGTCCCCGGATAATTATCTACCTCATAGGTATTAATGATCTGACCTCCGCTTAATCCGGCCTTCTCAATTACAATTACATTCAATTCTGCTCTTTTGGCATATATCGCTGCTGCAAGACCGGCAGGACCTGAGCCGATAATAATTACATCATAAATCATAGCATGTACCTCCTTGGATTAATTTCCGATTTTAACGTTAGATTTTAATATTACAGTATTATGCATAAATACTTATGTTTTACATCATTGATTACAATAAAAATTGTGGTATAATGAATTCATAATAATATATCATTAAGTTACTCAAAAATCTGTAACTTTATTACTAATTGGTTACCAATTATTCATTGAGGGACACACGAAAGGAGAACCATATGACAATCTCTTCTTTAACCCCAAGTCCTGTTACTATGTCTGGCAGCAATAGTGTGATCGGTACTGCTGTTCTTGCTAAAAGTCTCGACAGCTTCGAATTGTCCTGCGAAGGAATCATTAAGATGATGGAGCAATCCGTAAATCCAATGGTTGGCCAGAATATAGACCTGAAGATTTAATAGGATATTATATGATTAATGAAAGCCTGCATAGCAGGCTTTCATTTTAATTCATAGCAATAGAAAGCCCGCGAAGCGTGCTCTCTATCGTGGTTATCATGTTAATAATTAAATGTTTAATCTAACTCAATTCTACGGACCAATGCGTAAATCCATTCGGTTTCATTATCATCAGGTGAATCATCACATTTGTCGATATCTATTATCTCAAGATTCTCATACCTGCTTATTAATTCCTTTAAGGTCTTCATCCGATAGTCCGTGAAATAACGGCCATCCCGCTCTCCTTCATATTCACCGTAATGGAATGACAGGAAGAGAATACCATTTATCTTTAAGCTGTTTATAACTTGTGCCAGGATCGTATCTATCTCATCACTAGGTACATGTAATAAGGACGCACATGCCCATATTCCATCAAACACCTGATTAAAATCTATTTCAGCAAATGATAGATGTAATACATCTTGCCCAATATGTATGCTTGCTAAATCACACATTTCTTCAGATGCATCCATTGCAGTTACATCGTAGCCACAGGAAATAAAATATGCGCTGTCTCTCCCTGAGCCGCAGCCCAAGTCTAAAATACTTGCTCCTTCCGGTAGCTGCTTGGTGAAGAGGTCCCACCAGCTTTGCATACTAATATCTACTGTTCTTTCGAAATATTCCACTGCGTACTTATCATAATACTCTATCGAGTCCAATTATTTATCCCTCCTTTATAAACAAGCTTATTATAGCAAATATATTTTATTAATTCCAGCTTTTTTCCTTGAAATCATAAATTCTTAATAAACAAGATGAATTGGCCAACCAATTCACTTGTCATGAATAGAATACAGCATCAGCATGCTGACACTGTATTCACTTGCTTTGCATCTCAGCCCGGCTGCGGATTACGAAGGAAAAAAAAAGCTATGGAAAATAAGGAAGAAATGCTATAATAGAAAAATGATTATGAATCGTTTTCCAGTATACGAAAGCACGGTATTGGGCTTTCAATCGATAGGAACCAGAAAGGCAGTTTTAGAATGTATACTTTTCATGGCAGAGTCAGATACACCGAGCTCAATCATCAAAAGGGAATCATGGATCCCTCCTGTATCATAAATTATTTTCAGGATTGCAGTACCTTTCAATCAGAAGATATGAATCGCGGATTAGCTTACTTAAGCGCTAAGAATCGGGTTTGGTTATTAAACAGCTGGCAGCTCGAGCTCCTGCAGCCGATCCGTCTTGGAGACGAAATAACCATCGGAACCTGGCCCTACGATTTTAAAGGCATCTATGGATATCGTAATTTTATTATGATGAATTCCAATGATGAAGTGCTCGCAGTGGCCAATTCCATCTGGGTTTACATCGATACCGTAACCGGGAGACCGACAAGGATCCCTGCTGATTTGAACGGCTATACAATCGAACCGCCATACCCGATGGAACACGCAGACCGCAAAATTGAAGCAAACGGCCAATGGGACTCATTTCCCCCAATAACCGTTGTAAAATCAAACATTGATTCGTATAACCACGTCAATAATGGGCAATACATTAAAATGGCTGAGCAGTATATTCCTGATGATTTTACGATCAAATCTGTTCGCGTCGAATACCGGATGCAGGCTGTACTTGGCGATCAGATAATTCCCAAGATAATCAGGGAGGAAAACAGGTATCTCATCCTGTTGGACTCAACCGATAATAAGACCTACTCCATTGTGGAATTTATCGGGACACATACACATGAAACCTAGAAAGAAAGGATATTTATTATGATACAACTCGGAACATATCAGACCCTGGAGGTTGTTAAAAAAACCGACTTTGGTGTTTATTTAAGTGCGGATGGCAAGGCTTCTAAGCATACTGTACTCCTACCCCTCAAGGAAATCCCCGAGGGAACTGTAGTTGGCGATCAACTGGAGGTATTTATCTATAAAGATTCGGAGGACAGAGAAATTGCAACAACGGCTAAAGTACCGGTTACCCTCGGAGAGCTTGCTGTTCTTAAGGTAAAGGAGGTTACCACCGTTGGCGCTTTCCTGGATTGGGGACTCATGAAGGATTTACTGCTTCCTTATAAGGAGCAGACCAGGAAAGTGGAGGCCGGAGACCAGGTACTGATTACGCTGTACGTAGATAAGAGCAATCGGCTTTGTGCGACCATGAAGGTTTATGATTCGCTCTTAAAGACTTCACCTTATAAGAAGGATGATATGGTGACCGGAATCATATACGACGAGATTGATTCCTTCGGTATCTTTGTCGCCGTGGATAATAAGTATTCCGCTATGCTTCCAAGGAATGAAGTGTTTACCCCTGTTCAAATCGGAGATGTCGTGAAGGCAAGGGTTATTAGTGTACGTGAGGACGGCAAGTTAACCCTAAGCCTCAGAGAAAAGGCTCATGTACAGATGGATGCCGATGCCGATCAGATTCTTATGAAGCTGCAGGCAGCGGAGGGATACCTCCCCTATAATGATGCCTCCGACCCCGAAAAGATCAAAAGAGAGTTTAAAATAAGTAAGAACGCTTTTAAGAGAGCAATTGGTAAATTATATAAGGCAGGTACCATTCAAATAACCGATGATGGAATCCGATTATCAAAATAGCCCCTGCCTCAGGTCAATCATATTTTATTGTTTATCACAAGCCCAAGCCAAAGTAATTAATTGGCACATTTCCCAGAGCCTTCATAAAGAGTGTCTGCTATGCAGGCACTTTTTTTACTTAATATCCTTAATATCTAAGAAACGCATTCTTGCATTTTCTCTCGGATCCTTCGGTCTTTGCGCCGGCATTTGTTTCCCGTACAAATTGTTGAGATTTTTGGCAAGCTTATCCTTACAGGCTTTACAATAGCGCCCCGTTTTTATTGTTACTCCGCAGCTTTCGCATTCAAGACCAATCATAGAATCCTCAGCAAAAGCGAGCCTTTCTTCGCGAATCCATTGCTTGATCTGTGACACCGATACCTCCAGCTCCTCCGAAACCTCTTGGATACCTACACGTGGATGGTCATAGACATATTCCTTCACTTCCTCAAATTTAAGGTCCAGTTTTTGAGCGCATGACGGACACAACGGGGGTCCAGATAAAAAGTTGAATAATTTTCCACAACCTTTACAATTTCTCACTTCCATACTTTTTCCTCCTAATAGCCTTTTCCTATGCACAAAACAATAAAATACACCTCATCTATCCCATGAGATTTCAATACATTCGAGCAGGCTTCCACCGTACTGCCTGTCGTATAGATATCATCCACAAGTAAAACTTTTTTTATAGAAGTCGTCCCGGTATTCAAAAATTGTTCATTAAATGCAAAGGCTTCTGAAAGGTTCTTCCAACGTTCTTTATTACTTAACTTTTTCTGTGGTAAGGTCTTCTTATTTCGGATCAGTAACTTTGTTAATACCGGCAGCTTAAGGTCCCTGCCGATCCCCTTCGCTAAGAGCTCCGCTTGATTATAACCTCTCTCAAGATACTTACTCCGATGGATCGGAACCGGAATAATTGCATCCAATGCCAGCTTATGAAGCGCCGCACTATAAAGACGGAGCATTTCGTGAATATAGAAATTACTGTATTCCTTTTTGCTGTGATATTTATAAGCAGCAATGGATTTCTTCATCGCATCATCATATACCCAGACGGCATAACCTCTCTCATAGTGGAATTTCTTCCGCTCACAGTCACTGCAATATTCCTTCTCATCCTCTTCGATTGGCTTACTGCAGCGTTTACACCTGGGTTCTCCAATATAAATCAGCTTTTCTTTACATCCATTACAAGCCATCTGCTCCTTAGGAATTACTATTTCGCCGCAGATAGGGCATCTTACCGGGTAAAGCAAATCAAGTAATGTCTGAAACAAGACCGTTTCCTCTTCTCTTATGCAAATAACTTAACAGGATACTCTCCCTTATCAATTAATCCACGTATGGACTTAACAACTGATTCCTTATCTTCCTTATAGGTAACTCCAAACCAGCGGTCCGAGGTCTTTAACACAATCACCTCAGCTTTATTCTCCTTTACCAATTCACCAATCTTGGTAGGAAGAAGATATTCCTTCTTAAGCTCATTATCACCTAGTCCGGATAAGAAATCTACAAAGCCTGTCTCAAGCGCAGTAAATAAACTCGGTTTGAAGCCCCACATATTCATAGAAACTATACTGTCCAGATCAATCATTATATCCTCACCGGCTGCATTCTTAGCATCGGCATGATCTCCTGCAGGAACTATACCTGAGGTCTCAACAATATCTATCAGCCTGTTCTGATCATTTGCCTTACAAACACCGCGGGTAACTGCACCGTTTTCACTCAAGGTATTACCCAATATAAAGCCTGCCATACAATATTGATTTTCTTTATAGGATCCATCATTTAAGAATTGATATACGATCCTGAAGGCCTCTTTGCCATAATAATCATCTGCATTGATTACTGCAAAGGGTTCCTTGACGATATCCTTACAACAGAGAACGGCTTGTCCGGTCCCCCACGGCTTTGTTCGCTGTGCAGGCTTATGAAAGCTCTCCGGTAAGGCATCCAATTCCTGAAATACATATTCTACCTTAATCAGCTTCTCAATCCGGTTACCGATGATTTCTCTAAAATCTTGCTGAAGATCTTTACGAATTATGAAAACAACTTTATTAAATCCCGCATTCATTGCATCATAGATGGAGTAGTCCATAATAATCTCACCACTAGGCCCAACGGGCTCTAATTGCTTAATTCCTCCATATCTGCTTCCCATACCTGCTGCCATAATTACCAATGCTGTGTCAGCCAATGCAATCGCCTCCTATACCTATTATATTATTCATATTATTTTGCTTAAAAATATTATATCTTATTTACCATAAAATTGCACTACTAAATTATTACAAGCTGTCCCCCGTCAAAAACAAGGGACTACATTTGAAGCAGAAATACCAAAGCCTACTATTATGTTGTACCACTTGGCAAAAGATATGCATAACATGGTGTTTCAAAACCTACATAACATCCTTATCTTAAGCTAATTCATATATTTAGAAAATGTCTAACTTGGCTGACATTTTCTATATCGTGTATTCAAAAATATCAGCTTCGCAGACATTTTATGAATCATGTATTCAAAAATATCAGCTTCGCAAACTTTTTATGAATCGTGTATTTCCCTTTTATCCAAGTTCTCTGATTCTGTCACAAAGACCCGAATAGCGGTTCTGTTCATTCTTGTTATTAATCATAAATTGAAGCATCGTATCACTGCCGACGATGGTCACACAATTCTTTGCCCTGGTAACTGCGGTATATAAGAGATTGCGGTTAAATAGAAGCTTAGGACCGTCCAAGATAGGAAGGATAACTGCAGGATATTCACTTCCTTGGGATTTGTGAATCGTAACCGCGTAAGCAAGCTCAATTTCCTCCAGCTGATTAAAGCTATAATCCACGACACGATTATCATCGAATTCTACCAACAAATGTTCTGAGAAGAGATTAATTTCCTTGATTACTCCACAATCACCGTTGAATACCCCCGTTCCGGTTTGAGTCGTGATTCCGAAATTGTTCTTAATCTCCCAGGAAATCTGATAATTATTCTTGATCTGCATGACCTTATCGCCCTCCCGAAAGATGGTCTCGTGATACTCCTTCTCCCGCTTGTCCTTGGAGGGGGGATTCAGAGCCTGCTGCAGAATCTGGTTCAAGCGCTCCACTCCCAGCTCTCCTTTTCGCATCGGAGTTAATACTTGAATATCAAAGGGAGTAGCATTAACGTATTTAGGCAGCTTGTTCTTAATCAGGTTAATCATGACGGCGGCAATCACATTGGCTTCCTCTCGTTTCAGGAAGAAGAAATCCCGGCTCTTATTATCCAGCTTGATATGTTCGCCATCGTTGATTTTATGCGCATTTACAATAATGTCACTATCCGCTGCCTGTCGGAATATCTTCGAAAGCTTCACCACATTAAAGTTATGGGAATCTATAATATCTCGTAATACATTTCCCGGCCCTACACTGGGCAATTGATTCACATCACCAACCAGTATCAGCCTTGTTCCTACGGACACTGCCTTTAGTAATGCATGCATCAGGCTGATATCCACCATAGACATCTCATCAATAATCAATACATCGGTCTCAAGAGGATTCAACTCATTACGCTCAAAGTTAAATCTGTTTTCCTGCTCCTCTATCATCTTGGATAGCTCGAGAAGGCGATGAATCGTCTTTGCTTCATAACCTGTTGTTTCGGTCATTCTCTTAGCTGCTCGTCCTGTTGGCGCTGCCAAGAGTATATCCAGACCCTCTGATTCAAAAAATTTTATGATAGCATTAATTGTAGTAGTCTTACCGGTACCCGGACCACCGGTGATTACCAGAAAACCATTGCTAGCTGCTTCCGCCACGGCAATTCTCTGCTGCTCCTCCAACTCAATCTTGAATTGCTCTTCGATTGCCTTGACTCTTCTTCGTACATTTTCCGTTTGAATTTCATAGCGGATATTTAAGTCGTGAAGCATTCTTGCTATATTCAGCTCCATATAGTAATAAACAGCCGAATAGATATGCTTCTCCTCTCCCACATCCCGAATGATAATCTTCTTCTCCAAGGTCAGGGAAGTAAGTTGTCTGCGTATTGCTTCCTCCTCTGCAACCAGTAACGCTTTTGCTCTTTGCAGCATATCATATTCCGGAAGAAATACATGTCCATCCGAACTAGCCTGAAGCAGAGTATACATAATCCCCGCCTTAATCCGATAATCCGAGTCATTACCAATTCCTATTCTTCTTGCAATATCATCAGCGGTCTTAAATCCGACACCGGAGATATCCTCTGCGAGGCGATACGGATTCTCCTTTAGAATGTCATACATCCTCTGCCCATATTCCGTATAGATTTTAACTGCAAGGTTACCTGAGATGTTATATTGCTGAAGAAACAGCATGGCACTACGCATATCTCTCTTCTCTTCAAACTGGCAATAGATTTCTCTAGCCATCCTGGCACTGATGCCTTTTATTTCAGCCAGTCGTTCCGGCTCTTCCTCAATAATACGGAAGGTATCCTCCTTGAAGCGCTTCACAATTCTACCCGCCAGAGCTTCACCGATTCCCTTGATTGCACCGGAGCAAAGATAACGTTCAATAGAATAAATATCCTCCGGCTCCTTCAGATCATAGGACGTGGTGATGAATTGCTGCCCATAAACAGGATGGTCGGTATAATCACCCAGCAGCTGCATAAATTCACCTTCACTGATGAATGGAAAGGTACCGACACAGGTCAGATCTTCTTCCTCTGAACGTAGACTCAATACGGTATAACCATTTTCATCATTGCGAAATATGATTCGTGCAATATATCCTTCCACTATCTCTGACATCACTACCTCCTACAAAGAAAATGTCATCTCAACTGCATCCCACAATTCGGATTTCAGTATGAAATGACATGATCGGTCTTATTCATATCTTACTATTTATGTAGCCTCTATTTCGACTGTGTATCCGCTTACCTATGCCATTATGAATTACGCTTCATTGACTCGTAAAGCAACTGCGCAATACCTATGCTTCCATTCTCAGAAGCACTCTTAGCATACTCCTCATATAGCTTATCGCCAAATTGGGCCAGGTAATCATTCTCCTCTTCCTCATCCTTGATAATCGTCTTCTCCATCCCCTTAAACACCTGCTCAAGCAGATAAGATTCAAAGGACTTACATGCTTCCATCAACTCTTCATCAGTAGCATTTTCGCTATTCTTAAGAGTTGCTTCCATTCCGGAAGTCTTAGAGGCCTGGGATAAGTAATTGGAGGATATGGAATTAATTGAGTTGGATCCTATCGATAAACTCATAATATCTCCTATTCCCGGGTATCTGTAATACTACCCAACTAAATCAGCTTAACGAAGATTATTTGCCTGCTGAAGCATCTCATCCGAAGCTGTGATTATCTTAGAATTCATCTCATATGCTCGCTGGGCAACAATCAGGTTAACCATCTCATCTACTGCCTGAACATTGGAGCTCTCCAGATATCCTTGACGAATTCTACTCTGAGTCAAAGCCATATCCGTAGCTTCCAAGCGCGCTGCACCGGATGCATCCGTCTCCTTAAGAAGGCTGTTTGAGCCTTTATCCAAGCCGGAGGGATTATTAAACTGCGCTACTCCAATCTTAATTCCAATCGGTACTGCAGAGCCTGTCTCATCCGGATAGCATAGCTCGCCCTGTTCATTAATCGTAATCTCCGTAGCAGTATATTGCTCCTCTATTACGATGGGCTGCATTTCGGTATCTAATACCGGGTTACCGTCTGAATTCGCAAGGGTTACCCCGTTGGGGCCGACTGTCAGGAGAAAAGAACCATTTCTGGTATACGCTGTCCCTCCGTCCTGCGTCTGAACCATGAAGAAACCACTTCCCTCTAACGCAAGGTCAAAATCATTCCCGGTCTCGTTTAAGGTACCCTGGGTATACTGTGAGGTAATCGCAGAATTACGAACTCCCAGTCCCACCTGAATGCCATAGGGCTTTGGATCCCCGTTATTGTCATTGGATTGCTCCTGTATCGTCTGATATAATAAGGACTTAAACTCTGCGGCTTCCTTCTTATACCCCGTTGTATTAATATTCGCTAAGTTATTGGAAATCGTGTCTACATTGGTCTGTTGCGAAATCATACCGGACGCTGCGGTCCATAAGGATCTCATCATATGCAATTCCTCCTATTTATGTTTCAGTAAATTAATCCATTATAGCACTATACTTTACCGACAGAATTTGCAGCAAGATCCAATGTATTATCAATCGATGTGATAATCTTTTGATTTGCTTCATAGGCTCTGGTAATGGTTATCATCTCAACCATCTCGGATACTACATTAACATTGGACTGCTCTGTAAAGCCTTGTCTGATCAGGGAATTTGAGTCGACCTCAGTCGCACCCTCCAATGCCTGATATCTTGTGTCACCTTGTTTAATTAAGTAATCATAGTCTTCAAAATCTACGATCTGCAGCGTATCAACATATACACCGTCTGCAAATATTCCACCGGTTGTATCTACTACAACTGCAGCAGCATCGGTAGGTATCTGTATCTCCCCGCCTTCTCCCATCAGGTGATTTCCATCTTCGTCCACGATGTAACCGTCCTTGGTCATGGTAAATGAACCATTTCGTGTGTACTGTGTGCTCACATTTCCTGCTTTGTCTGTTACAGATAAGGCAAAGAAGCCCTTTCCCTCAATTGCTAAATCATAAGTATTCGAGGACTGTCGAAGTGAGCCTTGTCCATAATCGGTATACACTTCACCCAGCTTCACGCCTAAGCTCATATTACCAATTGGTCGGTCATTATATGCTTCCGAGGCATCCTTAATTTTAATAGTTAGCATCTCATCAAAGGCCTGGCTTGTCACACTTTCTTCCTTATAACCGACAGTAGCAGAATTTGCAAGATTGTTTGCGATGATATCCAGCCTTTTTTGCTCATTCACCATTCCGGTATAAGCTGTATACAATCCTCTTACCATACCATCAACCTCTTTCCGGCAATATCAAATTACAATAATGCCATATTAATATCACAACCCGGAAAAACCAGGAGTGCACTATTCTTTGAATGAGTTTGTGCCAAGTGTGTCCTTTACACTTTGAAGACGCAGGCACAAACTTCTGAATACGAATTATGCAATAATTCGTATTAGTCTCTTTTTCCTGCCAAGAACTCTACGAATTTACCGGTTCCGATTGCAACCGCAGTCATAGGATCCTCTGCTGTCATCGTTGTAATGCCGGTCTTCTCTTCAATCAATTCTTCCAGTCCGTATAATAGACAGCCGCCACCGGTTAAAACAATACCTCTGTCTGCAATATCTGCCGCAAGCTCCGGAGGAGTCTTTTCCAGTACACTATGAACTGCTTCTACGATCTGGGAGGTGGTTTCCTTTAATGCTTCCTCTGTCTCTTCGGAAGTAACAGCAATGGTCTTTGGAAGACCGGTTACCAGATTACGTCCTCTAACCTCCATGGAAACTGATTCCGGTCTGCGGAATGCAGAGCCGATCTTTATCTTGATATCCTCTGCGGTTCTTTCACCAATTAGAAGATTATGCTTCTTTCTCATATAACGAACAATCGCATCATCGAAGTCATCGCCTGCAATCTTTACCGAAGTACTGACAACAGTACCTCCGAGAGAGATAACAGCGATATCGGTTGTACCTCCTCCGATATCTACAATCATATTACCACAAGGTCTGGAGATATCTATGCCTGCACCAATCGCTGCCGCGATAGGCTCTTCGATAATATGCACATCTCTTGCACCTGCTGCATAGGTAGCGTCCTCAACTGCCTTCTTCTCTACCTCAGTAACTCCACTGGGTACGCAGACGCTGATAATTGGCTTACGAAATCTCTGTCTGCCCACAGCCTTCTGGATAAAATATTTAAGCATCTTCTCAGTAACGGTATAATCAGAAATAACACCCTGTCTTAACGGACGAACCGCAACGATATTACCGGGTGTTCTTCCAAGCATCAATCTTGCTTCCTCACCGATTGCCTTTATCTTATTGGAGTCTCTGTCAAATGCCACAACAGATGGCTCCTTTAATACTACTCCTTTACCCTTTATATAAACTAATACGCTGGCTGTACCTAAATCAATACCAATATCACTACCTAACATAATTATCTCCTTTCCTTCTCATGAAATCTCATGAACAAGCAACTTTCCTCTTATTATTGATCCCGACGAATTCGAGATTATTTTGTATATTGATTCTTCTATCCTATATTTTTTTCCAATCTTCGGTAAATTAAACATATACGAATATATTATATACGCTTTTACAGTATTTTTCAAAGGTTATTTTAAAAACTTTAAGTTTAATCGGACGGAATAGTCTCCAAAACAAGGGTTGAGGAATAAATGCAAATATCATATAATAATTCATAGTATATAATGATAAAGGATGTCTTATATCACCATAATGAAAAGGAGATTTAATGAACGAAAAGACAAAGAAAATGAAAAAGGAAATACATGCTGTTGCATCTTATAGGGCATTGCTGATCAGTAAATGGTTCTTGTCCTTTTTATTATTGATTATGGCACTATATTTGGGGATCATCAGTTTTCCTGTATCACCATTATATATTCTATTGTTTCTGAATGCCCTTCCAATCATATTTACATTTGCTGTGAACGATTATAATAAGAAAGGTCAAATTAAGCTTCTTCAGAATTTAGTGAAGGAGGATTCCTTTCTTCTCGGAACCTTAAAATCAAAATATAAATATACGAAGCTCAGCTACGCGGCTAACTCAATATCATATCTTACCGCAATTGCTTTAATTGGGTTGTGGCAATACAGCTATAATATGCAATATTATGTTCCCGGCTATCTAAAGAACATTCCTGTTCTTATCCTCACCTTAGGACTAGCGGTAAGATTTTTAGGAATTGTGTTCTATCAGCAAAAGCTTCGTTATGACCTCTCCCATAATAAAGTACGCTAATGCACTGCTACAACTATATATCGGCATATTTTCATAGAAGGATAAGCTTCTTATCAACATTATTATATTGATAGGAGTGTCAGAAGCCAGTAATTTGAATTGGTTTTTGACACTCCTATATTTTATAATTTATTACTCGCTTCTGAGTGCATCGATCGGATTAAGCTTTGCCGCTTTGCGTGCCGGCAGGTACCCAAACAGGATACCAATTCCTACGGATATACAAAAAGCTGTAATCATGCTGCTTGTAGTTGGCATAGCATGTATCTTCAGCAGATTACCACCTTCTATCGTAAGAACAGTTCCCACCAGAATTCCAAGGGCTCCTCCCATTGTACCGGTTGCTCCTGCCTCAAGTACGAATTGCCGCATAATATCCCTGTGCTTAGCACCCAGAGATTTGCGGATACCGATTTCCTTTACTCTCTCTGATACAGAAACAAGCATGATATTCATAATACCCACACCAGCAACCACCAAAGATATTCCCGCTATCCCTGCAATCAACGAGGTCAGAATAGACAATTCCTGGTCAATTGCTTTCAACATATCAACCATATTGCTAACAGAATATGCTTTTGTATCGCGAAACGTTTGAAAGAGATATTCTTTAATTTTATCTGTCTCGAAAGAAACCTGTGATCTGTCCCTTACAAAGAATTCATAGGAGCTCACGCTGCCAAAGCCATACAGTCGTGCAGCAGTTGTATACGGAATATAAAGGCAATTGTCCGAAGACCATTCCGAAGAATCCGAGGCTGCTTTCAGAACACCGATAATAGTCAGCTCCTCTCCGTCCAGACGCAGCGTATCACCCTGCTTTGCATTTCCTCCAAACAGTCTTTGGTCAATATAGCTTCCTATTATACATACCTTTTGCTGTGTCGACATGTCTGAATAAGTAAAGGTACGTCCCGTTTCTGCTTTCTTTCCCACTAGCTGTGTATAATACTCATCGATTCCCTTCATTGAGGTATATTCTATTTTTTCACCATTTTTATATATGATACCCTGAAAGAATACCGTCGGCGTCACTCCCTTTATCGTATTCTTGTGCTCATTAGCATATTGGTACATGTCGGCTTCCGTGAGCATCATATTTCCGTTCCTACCATTTATGGTGACACTGACATTATTAATCCCCATATCAGCATAAGAATCCAGCATACTAGTGTAGAAGGCCTGCATAAGACTAACCAGTAAAATTACAGAAGCCACTCCGATAATCATACCAAGCATGGTTAAAAAGGACCTCATACGGTTTTTTATAATGTTAGTCCATACTATCTTCAACGTCTGCCATAATGTCATGTTTATACTCCTTTGCATCACCATCAAAGACGATGGCTCCGTCTGATATTTGTATGATTCTCTCTGCCTCAGCTGCAATGGAACGGTCGTGGGTAATCAAAACGATGGTATTTCCCTCTCCATGCAATTGATGCAATATATCAATAACTTCCTTACTGGTCTTAGAATCCAAGGCTCCTGTAGGCTCATCAGCAAGAATGATGGAAGGTTTTCCGGCCAATGCTCTTGCAATGGATGCCCGCTGTTGCTGTCCTCCGGATAACTGGGTTGGGTAGCTCTTATATTTATTCTCCAGGCCAACCTTTTTCAGCACCTCCAGAGAACGTTTTTTACGCTCTCTGTCCCCAACTCTGGCGTAGAGCAACGGAAGTCCGACATTATCGAGAACGCTCTGTTTTGGCAGAAGGTTATATTGCTGAAAAACAAAGCCTATGGTCTTATTACGAATTTCAGCCAGATCATCCCCCTTCAGCTTACTTACATCTCTCCCTTCGAGAAAATACTGCCCGCTGGTTGGAGTATCCAGTGCACCAATGATATTCATGATCGTTGATTTTCCACTTCCGGATTTACCGATAATCGCTACCATCTCACCTCGGTATATCGTCATATTAATTCCATTATTGGCCTTAATCTCCGTATCCCCCACATTATATATCTTATACAGGTCGATCAACTCAATTAACGCTTCCTTTTCCATGACTCCTTCTTTTTCCATGGTTCCTTCTATTCCTCTGTCACGGTCGAGCCATCGACTGAAGTTATATCCATGCTTATATCAAAAGGGACATATACGGTGTCTCCTTGCTTGATACCGGTTTTAATTTCTACACTGCTGCCGTCGTTGATACCGATCTCCACCTGAACTTCCTTAAAACCGTCAGGAACAACGGAGCCCTCCTCAGAAACCGAACCTTCCGATTGTACATAAACCATATTATCTCTTTGCAGAGCGGTGCTAGGTATTGTAAGGACATTATCCGCCTCTTCAATGACTATCTTTCCGGTTACATTCATCCCCGGCATTAGGTTTTTGTAATCGTTAACCTTTACTGTAACAGGATAAGAGGTAACTCCGTTATTGGTTATTCCTTTTAAACTGATTTTTTCTATCACACCATCAAAAGAATACTCAGGAAAGGCTTCTGTCCGTATAGTAACCTTCTGGCCAACCTGAAGGCTGCTGATCTGAAGCTCATCGATATTCATATCAAAGGTAAGATAAGACATATCATAAATGATTGCCATTGGTCCAGCCTGAGTATCAGTTGCCGGGTCAATCGTATCTCCCTGCTTTTTATTTTTCGTGATAACCTTTCCGGCAATCGGAGCAGAAATTGTATATTGCTTCATCTGATTTTTCTGTGTTTCCAGACTAAGCTCAGCCTCTCTGATGCTTAAACCGGCACTTTCTATCTGTAACCCCAAGTCCTTAGAGGATAGCGAAAGGATTCTTTCCCCTTGATCAATCCATTGACCTTCCTTAACGGTTATATGGTCTATCTTTCCTGATGTTTCGGCGATCAGGGTTATATCCGTCTCGGCGCGGAATGCTCCGGTGCTATTGCAGGCTATTTCTGAAACACTAGCTTCAGCCTGATCTCCAGCCTTTATTCCTCCGGAATTCTTCACGCAGATCGTAACCTTTTTAACAAGAATACCACCATCTATAACCTCCTCCATATTACTGACCTCGGTAACTTTTCCCTTCAAATCCTCTCCGGTTGCTTCCATGGTGACAGTGGCCTTCTTACCAACCCAGGTATCTCCTACTTCATATGAGGGAAAAAGCAGGTCTATGTACATATTCTCCCCATTATAAAGGTCAGCAATCGATAAGCCTGCCTGCAAAATGTCCCCTTCCTTCACATATAGCCTTTTAATATAGCCGCTTTCCTTGGAGTTAATTTCTAAATTTGTTTTTTTGTCAAGGTAATCTCCATAGGTAAGCTTAGCCCTATCTACATTTATCTCTGCTGCTTTTATACTATTTTCTATTTCACTGGTGCTGATCTGATATAATAGCTGGTCTTCCTTTACCGTATCACCTTCTTCAAAGGGTGCCAAAAGTAGTTCCCCCTTTACCAGCGATTTCACTTCATACTGATTGGCAGGATTTAGAGTTCCCTTTCCTGAAATCGAAGTTTCTACCCTTCCTATCTCAGCCTGTGCTGTGTAGAAAGGCGCCTCCTCTACAGAGGCCTGATTTCTTCTAGCAAAATAAACAATAACCAGACCGGCTACAACAAGGATAATAGCTCCTCTTACAACTTTTTTCATGCCTGGCTTTTTAAAAGTGATCTTCTTCATCGGTCCTGATCCTTTCATTATTTAGTAACTATGATGATATGGATCGGTCCCTTTCCATTCTCCATATAGCCATCAATGTTGTAGCTCCCTCCCATTGGCAAGCTGTCAAAGGTTCCCTGAAAATATTCTCCGTTCTGGTAAAAAAACACCATAACATCATCAGCAATTTGGTATACTGCTTCACCGGTATTTGCCTGCTTTCCGTTAATATATTTTAGCCTCACATGCTGCAGTGTCTTCATCTCCTTCAAAGTATTACCTTCAAAGCGAAGCGCCTTAGGTCCGGGGTTAATATCCCATGGAATATCACTGGGTGAAAGCTTAACTTCTTCACCCATATCAAGGGTCAGTTGGAAACCATATATCCCTCTTTCATAATCCGGAGTCTCTACCTTCTTAAGTAATCCGTATTGGTAGAAGGAATCTGTAACATTGCTGAGAATTAAGTCTATAATATCACCGTCCGAATTAACTCTGGCATATAATGCATTACCGGCGCTCCATTTAATATTCTTCGTTCTGGCTGCGGTCAGTTTTATGTAATTAAAATCTTTTACTTCAATTATCCTTGCATCCTCTGCGAAATTTTTAAGCGACAGATCTGCTATACTATTACTGGAATAAGCCTCTACTTTTACTATTTCAGTTCGCCCGTTCACGAAGCTTATTTCAACAATGGAGCCTTTTACGATTGCACTGTTGCTGCATTCAAGATCAAGAATAGTCCCACCTGTTTCAGCCACATGGATGACCTGTTTCACACTGCTTTCCTTATTCTCATTCTTTACCAGCTTATCGGTTATATCAACTACATATCCTACCAAGGTAACAGACATCTTACTTACCTTGTTGATTTCAACTACTTTCCCGTCATATCCAAAGGATACCATTACATTATCCCCCTCCTGGATACCGTTTTCGCGCAGTCTTTTCCCCCATGGATTTTCCGTCATATCTCTTAAGCCTTCCCCAGCCAAAGTATTTGAGTTAACCGGCATACCCTCCAGATTATATGTATTTCCTGCAATCGTTACCTTCTCGGGCAGTGAGGTTGATGGAGTGGCCGCATTAAGGACTCCGTAGACAGTATTTCCATATACCCAGACCGTTTGCAGCTCCTTCACATAATAAATGACGTCTGTACTTTTCACATCCAAATCCGAGATCATCACACCATTCTTATAGATTGTTCCCTTGCTCACATCAAAGCCGATTGATCCTCTCCAGTCTCCACCTGCAACTCGCGACTGCATCGAAAGAAGATATGCCACTTTATCATCTCTTCCCAGGAGCAGCGTAACCATACTGCCCTTCTTAATGCCCTTTTCATCCATGGCATCTCTTATATCTCCGGGCTTTTCAACAATATAACTCTTACCTGCTACTGTTACCTCCTGTGGTTTGCCATTATTATAGGTTATATTCTCAAGAGAACCAAATATCTTATCTTCATATAACCATATCTTATTGGATTGCTCAGCAACATAAAAAATACTGTAGTCAATAATGCTTCCCGTTGTAATCTTGGAATTGCCATAAAAAATTTTATAGGCTGATACATCTTTTAAAAGTTGTTTCTTCCAACCTTCCACAGCCAGAAAGGGGCCCTTGGTTTTCTTCTCCAATAACGCCTGATAATCTATCCTGCCATCAGAATTTACTGTATATCCCAGGCTTGCGGCATAGATTTCACCTGATTTATTTTTTGCATTTAATAGATTGTAGAATAAGTTCTCACAATCTACCTTCGTCAATTTATCTGTCTCGTCTCTGTTGATATTTTTATCAAGACCTAGCTCCTTAAATTTTTCATATCTGCTACCGGATAACCGGTCAGTGAAATCCTGTGCGGTATAGCCAAGCACGGCGAGTGTTCCGTAAGCTGCTTCCTTTAGGATAACAGCCTGATTGGGTTTAAACTTCCCTCCTAAATAACCACTCATATAACCTTTTGCTACCGCAGCTTGGATATAAGCAGCCTCCATCCTGTCCGGCTTCACATCCTGAAACAGTTTGGACGTTTTTGATACCTTAATGCTCCCCGAATTAATAGAAGACTGTACCAGCATCTGTGCAAATTCAGCTCTGGTAACATATTTATGCTCCATAATGTTGTCGCCGTCTCTGTTCCGCATAATACCTGTCAGATCTATCGTATCTGTAGTTCTGGTTTCTGTTTCTGCCGCTACAATTGCCGGCTCTGCCCCAAATATGACAAAGGCAACCAGTAAACAAGCGAATAATATCCTGATTGGATGTGTAACTGATTTCATTTTTAGTAATCCTCCCTTTTGTTGTATCAAGTCTTCCATGTAGCAGCTGACCATCCATAGATTTCATGCCGCAATTATGTGCCCTTTGTATTCATTTAGAGCAAAATAATATGGATAAATATGGTATAGATACTATAACGAAAATTATATAATTAAATATTCAATATGTCTTAAAGAAATCCTTAAGAAAATATAAAGATTGGAATAAAGATACATTAGAAGGGATGAAATGATAAAAATGACTGGGGCGCGGGCTGCGCATTAGTATACGGCTTTAAAGCCATGATCGCCTTGAAGTTGCAAGCAACTTCAAGTGCGCGGGCTGCGCCCTATATAAATAAAAAGGAAAGCCCGGTTTAGAGCAAGCTCTACCGGACTTTCCTTTTTATTTATGCATGGCTTAAAAGCCTACGCGACTATTCAATAATTGTAGCTACCTTACCGGAACCTACGGTTCTACCACCCTCACGGATAGCGAAGCCAAGACCCTGCTCCATAGCGATAGGATGAATTAATTCGATGCTCATCTCGATGTTATCGCCAGGCATGCACATCTCAACA
>JAEZKL010000180.1 GCA_023415475.1 Bacillota bacterium
TTATTACACTGGTTGATTGATATGGCACTGTGGGTAATTCAGCCTGATCCAACACTTCAATTCCACCAGATTTTACAATTCTAGTCACTTCATTTGGGGCAAGATTACCAATCGCATTGGCAATATTCATAGCATCCGTAGGATTGGGATTAAACACGCTGACAACAAAAACAGCAGTATCTTCTATTGATGATGCGCTAATATTACTTCTGATATACTCAGCGGAATACGGTAAACCTGTTTCCTCCTGTAACTTATTTAAAAATGTCTGGCTCCGCAAAATCTGCATATAACTAGGGACCAGATTTCTCGCTTGCGATAAATCCGAACCGTTAATATTAATATTTGAATCCGTAATATAATCTGGGTTACTATATACATAAAAGGATATTTGTGCCAAGTAAGTCGATGTGCGCGTATAATTTGCATAAACTCCCGCTAATAATGCAAATAAGATAGATACTAGCAGAATATATTTTAATTTAACTTTTAAAATCCAGAAAATTTTCTCTAAGTGAAAATTAGATAATATGGTCTCAAACATTTGTATCTCCTCTCAATGGTATCTTCATAGTTTCCACATTTTTTAGTTGTTCAACTTATACATATTCAAGGTATAAGCTTTATATAACTGAAATCACTCCGTTTATCTAGAATATACTCCCGCCATAAACGGCCTTCGGAAAGATTTCAAGTAGTTCTTCCCATTGAATAATAAACAAATCAGCAATTCGATACATCAGTTTCCCTGTTAGAGAAGCCGTATCCACCCTCGCAAAGGATTCAATATAAATCACCCGTTTGCCCATAATCTTACCTAAAACGCAGATTGGGAAGGTTACAAGTGCACCTGTAGAAATGATGAAATGAGGGTTTTCCTTTAAAAGTATGTAGAATGATTGAAAAAAAATTTTAATGAATTTAGGTATAAATAGTATCTCTTTGCGATTTATTTGTCTCAAATAATAGACTCGCTTACAAACATTTAATTCAACAAATCCTCCTTTCTCCGTTACGAGGAAAATATCATATTGATTTCCCAGCTCCATAAGCCTTGCGATCTCTTCCAAATGTCCTCCCATTGATGCTGTAAAACACATTTTCTGCGACATAACCAATCCTCCGTTTCAACGATAGAAAGCACGCTTCGCGAACTTTCTATTGTCATGAATTATAGACATTGTGCTTTATCCAAAAAATTTTGAATAATACCAATCATTTGATTCGTGTTTGAAACATACTCTGCAAAGGGGAACTTTCTGCAGCGTTTCATAATTAGAGGCAATGGTAAATCGTCATATCGACAGATAACGTAGTTTTTTCTCTCAAATGCTTTTGCGATATCAAGCTGATGATTATCAACATGTTCATGGTACTTTTGTAGTCTAGGATATATTACCACAGGTTTCTTAGCCTTCAGTGCTGCAATAATGGAACCGACACCACTATGTGTAATAACAACAGTTGCCTGTGTAATAAACTCGTCAAATTGCTTTTTATCGATGTAACGATAATACTTATAATGCTTTGGTTCATAATCTGATACACCGATTTGAGCAATAACCTCCTGTGTGATTCCTCCTGCTTCAATTAATTCGTCTATTTCTATTAACAGTCTGTTTAGTTGAAACTTCTGAGTACCTAACACCACAAAAATCATAGCTAACCTCACCCACGAAAAATTTTAAACCGTAAAGTATATTTCCACATTTTTACATTTTTAATTGAAATATTTTCCAATTATTGTATAATGAAAAATATATAACTTCCGTACTTTAAAATTATATCTAATGGTAGGATGAGTAATTTCCATTAATTTACATTATAGCAAGGAGATAGCACGATGTCAAACATTCTTTTCGTTGATGATGACAATGACTTTTTAGAGATTAATTCCAGATATTTTACAAAAGAAGGTTATCAGGTGAGAACCCTATCGTGTCCTGAACATACAATGAAGCTACTAAATCTTTATCAACCGGATTGTATTATTTTAGATGTTATGATGCCGGGAATTAATGGGTTTGAATTATGCAAACGGATTCGTTCCATTACCACAGCACCTATTATCTTCCTAAGTGGTCGGACCGGTGAGAATGACAAAATCAAAGGATTGATACTTGGTGGTGACGATTATCTTGTAAAGCCTTATAGCTTTCGTGAACTATCCGCACGAATTAAGGCTCAACTACGCCGCTATCATTCACAGAATCATTTAAATCAGATTCGCTGTCCACCCTTATCTCTGGATTTGAAGCTGCACAAAGCCTTTTTTAATAAGGAGGATCTTCATCTGAGCAATCGCGAGTATGACCTACTCCTTCTTCTGGTTACCAAATCGAATCAGATAGTAACCTTTGAGGATATAAGTAACCATATCTGGGGTACCTATTCAGAAAATGACCCTAAAACGATTATGGTAATTGCCAGTCGTCTACGGAAAAAGCTGTCTTCCTATGAGGACCTGTCAAGTGCGATTGAAACCGTTTGGTCAAAAGGCTATGCATTTCATACAAAACAGGAGTATCTAAAATGAACCATGATTTAAATAAAATTGCATTTACAAAACCGGAATTAACGGTTGAAGATTTAACAATTGCACTTCATCAAGCAAATTTGAAACTCACTGAAACAAATAGAAAGCTGGTTGAAAGTGAAAAAAAACGCTCTGAACTCCTGGCAAATATTTCACACGACCTACGATCACCTATCACTACACTACAAGGATATGTGGAATACCTTCTTACCTTTGAGAAGCTTGACGAAGAAGAGGTTTTTTTCACATTGAATCAAATGCACAACAAGTTTCTCACGCTCGATTACCTTTTGAATGAGATATTACTGATTACTTCATTGGATTCATCAGAGGAAAGGGTAACCCTTCAGCCAGTTCAAATTAAGAACTATTTATTAGAGTTTTTTAATACATGTATTAGTGATAAAAAATATTCACAACGCAGATTGTCGCTGAAAATTCCCGAATTATTTCCACACTATGTTTTACTCAACCCGAAGATGTTCTTAGGAGTCTTAGACAATCTCCTTGTAAATGCTCTGAAATTTTCTTCGGAAAATGATGAAATTATTCTAGGAGCAGAGCTTCAAGGAAAGGATATAATAATATCTGTTTCAGATACCGGAATTGGCATAGATCATAATTACTTAACCCTTATCTTCGAACGTACCTATATGATTTCCGACTCACGTACTCCTGCGCAATCAATGGGCTGCGGACTTGGTTTATCTATAGCAGCTTCCACTATGGAAAAACACAATGGTCGGATATGGTGTGAAAGTACATTAGGCAACGGAAGTACATTTTACCTGAGTTTGCCTTTATACGAGTTATAATTAATGAATTACCGTTTAAACGATAAATTGAACAAATTACGAGGAGGTTTTATATGAATGAGAATAGTGAAGTTAGATTAATTAAAAAATTAGATGTTACAGATCTAGACGGAGAAAAGGTAATGATTGATTTTTCATCCGGAAAATACTTTTTGCTAAAGGGTGCAGCGAATGAAATCTGGGACTATATCCAAGTTCCGATTATTGTTTCAGATATTTTGCTGAAGCTAATGAATGTGTATGATGTAACGGAAGAGACCTGCCGCGAAAGTATCTTTTCATTTCTAACACAATTAAAGAATTATGAGTTTATTACCATTGAATAAATTCAGCACCAATGGCAATGTTTTTAACACAGGATAAAGCCCA
Organism: Bacillota bacterium; assembly: GCA_023415475.1. Lineage (GTDB taxonomy): Bacteria > Bacillota > Clostridia > Lachnospirales > Lachnospiraceae > Mobilitalea. The sequence continues at coordinate 3,721 of JAEZKL010000180.1, forward strand.
TAAGGAAAGAAGGTGCCCTCAAGTAGCAACACTTTTTGGGCACCTTCTATTATTATTGATCCAATCAAACCCTAATATAATATCATATTACAAATACTCTTGTGTCAGTATTCGAAGTATTTCCTCAACACTTTCATTCACGAATCGTTCCATCTCATTTTCTTCTAAATATTTATATTCCCTCTCTAAATCATCTCTAGGCTCACTATAAAAACCAGTAATATATTCTCTTCGATTATCAAATGCATCGGTACTGAAGAAATCCATATAATCATTTTGGAATCCAACTGCATTCTTATAGATGGAAAATGCTCTGAAATTAGGATTTCTTCTAATATAAAGGAAATCAAGGTCATACCAATCTTTTTTTATTGTCCATATCCATTCCTTAATGTCACGCTCATATAGTGATATGAATCTTTCTTTGCTAGGTCGGACAATTCGCTCAGACCACAGCATATCCGTTAAAAGATGTGTTAAATAACCAAGATAAAAAGATTTCTTTTTCTTGTTATATTGAACTCGCTTTTCAGTGGAAAAATACTGGTCCACATACTCATTGATATGAATATCTTTAAAACCGTCTGCATCTGTTGTCTTAAAATGTGAAAGATCCCCACTTGGAATAAATGCGGACCAATCATCATTAGGTATCCCACTATCGGGAGCGATATTCCCGACAATAAATTCCGTATTTGAAAGATCACATAATTTATCAAGTAATTGGTCTGCGATACGCAGATGTACCATCCAAGAAGCCACCTAATTCACCTCTTCTACTAATTATTATACTTTTTATTATCATTGTAATGTATTGGGTTATTGCATGGAGTTGATTTTACTGATCAGCTGTTCTATCCGAAAAGTACAATCCTTTATCCTTGCCTCTTTACTCCATGAATCAGATAACGGAAAGGATATAAAGTCTTTCACGCTTGTACCCATATCCCATTTGTTATCTATGCCTCTATGTTCATTCAACCATTCTATTACAAAGGTCAATTTAGACAAATTATGCTTGTAATCCGAAAGCAATTCTATTGCTCTTATGTACCGGCTGGATTTCTTGGATGCAAAAATTGCAGGTAAATTACAGACAGGATTATGGTAAATATAGTAGATTCCGGTCTCATGGTTGATGATATAATCAAAAACAGCACCTTCTATTTCTTCGTCTAAACAATCTGCAATAAGAGAAACATGATAAAAATTAACAATGTCGATTAGACGCCCTCCATACGCTTTTTGAGAAAACGCTCGGTAATAGGCAGTTAAATAATCTTCATGAGAATATGCACCGGACTGAAATGCCACGGAGATGATATCAGCCCACATATTTGCAACAGCATTGGCCGCATTATCATCTTTCGTAAATCTGCGGATCCATGTAGAAAGCATAAGCTGCGTAAATATATCCCAATTATGTGATTTCTCGCGCGGATCAGGCATTTCTTTTTTTCCTATCAAACAATCCTGCATATATTGAACCGTCTTTTGTATACATGCATCCTCGATTGTAAAGCCCAGGACCTGTAGCCTACGCAGTGCCTGCTCCGTCGTTAACGGATGTTTATTCGGATCACTTAAGGTATGGAAGTATCCCCATAAACCATCCTCCTTTTGCAAGGATATGATTTCTTTTGACCATCTGGAATCCTTATACCTATCAATCTCCATACTTAGTCCCCCCTTTATCTTTCATAAAATTCAGTTACTATTTTCTTCCAATCAAATTGTACTATATATAGAAGGATATCTCAACCATGTTATTCAACAACAAAAAAGCCTCCTATCGACTGAACTATAATCATTGATAGGAAACTCCTGATTGATTTACATAAAATAATCCGCACTTCAATACCCAGAATAACCTTATTATAAATACAAGTCTACCATTATTTTTGAAAATTGATATGATAATATTGTAGAGATATTTTGGACGTTAGATAGAGGGTATAGAAAGATATTTGCAGAAAGATTCTTTTCTATAAAAATAATAATTTTAATTGGAGGAAACAGAATGGACCCTATTACAAGACAGGATATTATCTCCGGATTCCAAAAAATCGGTATCAGGTCTGACATGGAGCTAGAGGTACATAGTTCATTAAAGAGCTTGGTATACCATCCAGGAAATGGCTTTTGAGAAGGGTATGATAAAGACAGGACAGATCGGTACCTGTAATTGTATGCTTTTCGATATCTGGGACGTAGTCGGTCTATACCAAAAAGAGCTTAAGAATAACCCTTTTAAATTATATGGAATAGAAGAATAGAAGTTTTCAGGCAGAGCATTCAGTGGGATATTGATAGCTTTCACATATTGATCCGGACTATTGATGACTGCATATGTATATTCTTTTTCACTTATGATATGGAACAAGCCTGACTCGTCTATCTCCTTTTTTCTTTCCTCATTGTTTGATCCTCCGGTATGTGTTATTCGATCCGGCTTTTCATGATTCGAATCATATTTGGAAATATATTTTTCAACAATTCTGTACACTTGCTCATCGAGATCAATCCTCTCCGTTGTTTTGTTCCCGGAGGGCTGATACCAGAATAAAACCAAATATCCATTATCCTTTAGTAACTCATAGCATTTACGGTACTTAATATCCTTATTGATCCAGTGAAATGCCTGGGCTGAATAAATCATGTCAAATTTTATGTCATCTCTGCAAGCCCATTCTTCAAACGAAGATACATCGATCGTAACATTGGAAAAATCAGAGCATTTTTCTCTTAGTATGTTAGCCATATCTTCGCCCATCTCTACTGCATGAATCCGATATCCCTTATTTGCGAATTGAATTGTTGCTTTTCCTGTTCCCGCACCAATTTCCAGTAATCTGTCATCTGATTTCAGATTTGTACTGGAGATCACATCCTGTATTAATTGTTCCGGATAGGAAGGACGTATCTCTTCATATATACCGGCTATTTCTTATACGGCTCAATTTTTGCTATAATAATTTCCCCCATGCCATCATTGTACAAACCATTAGTCATGGCGTTCATCTATATTCTCAAACATTTCACAAAATCTTGCCGCAAATGCCGGCGGTTCACCAACCGCGTATAAGTGAGAAATATCACCAAAGGAACTCATTCGAAAATAGGCTGCTCCTTCTCTTCGCTCCTCCGTAATAAAAGTTGTCACAGAGGAGGGTGCTGCACAAAAGCCATGCCACAAAATCATTGGTGAGATACCAAGCAAATGTCCTAATATTACGCATTCTACTCCGAAGTGGCAAAACAAAACGATTGTTTCATTATTGGGACTGATTGCACGAAATATATTCCCTTCATGCTGATACCCATGCTCCTTAAGAAGCTCATCCAGTCCCGAATAAACAAGAGCAGCCTCTTCAATCACCTTCCCTGACTGCATTACTGAAGTAGTATGCCACAGATTTTTATCATAGTACTCATTGACCTTTGTCCAAGAGGAAGGAAGCATATCCCAGGGGATACGGTTTTCTCCGGTCTCTTCATCAATAATCGGTGCATGAAACTCTCTGAGCCATGGAAGAACCGTTGCTTCACGCTTCATCCTTTTTAAGGTAACCGAAGCGGTATCCCTCGCTCGTCCCAATGGAGATACATAAAATGCCTTTACATCCATTTTAGAAATACGATCTGATAAAAGTTCGGCTTCCCTCCATCCCTTTTCCGTTAAGGAATCCTTAGCATAGTCCGGATCTGCATGTCGTATAATAACTAATTTCATATTTAGTATTTATAATCCAAGTACCCTCGTTAAGCCGAGGTCGGATTATCTCCTTTCTCCCATCTGCATCATTGATATAATCCTCTGTCATATCCTCGCATTGATATTTCTTCAGTTCTCCCAGACTTTCGGAAAAACCTCTATTTTTCATATTTACTGCGATATTCAGTAACAGTTAAACCAACATACTTTTTAAAGGTTTTACTAAAGTATTGTGCATCATTAAAGCCAACCTCATCAACTACATCATTGATAGTAACCTGGGGATTTTTCAGTAATTGTTTTGCCTTTTCAATACGAACTGTATTTAGATAAGAAGAGAAGGTGATACCCTTTTCCTTCTTAAATAACACAGAAAAATAATATTTTGAAATACCTACATGCCCTGCAATGTCCTCCAGGGATATTTTTTGGTTATAGTTATCGTTGATATAAAGCACTGCCTTTTTAATTAAAAATTCCGAATTATCAACCCGACTGCTGGTATTTTCGCTAATCAGGTTTTTAACAAAATCTCGGATTATTTCAATCGCTTCATCCAGTTCCTCTGCATTAATCAATTTTTTCTGGAAAGTGAATACATCATTATCATCTTGAAAACAGATATCAAAGCGCTTGAAAATATCATTAATCATATGGGACAGTTCCAGCTTTACTTCCAAAGAATTACCTCTTTGTTTATCCAACAGCTTCTTTAAGTCATCAATCTTCTGGTAGACAGCATCCCTATCTGCACCCTCAATATACTGACAAAATTCTTTCACCATCCCAACATCATAGATAAACTGACCCTCCGTTGGCTTTACCATCGTCTCCATTGTTAAGTGCTGTCCATCAGACTGATAGAACAGGTAATCAGAGGCTTCAAATAACCAGTCCAAATATTCCCTGGTCTCCTCGATTGTATCAGTAATTGGTGAGTTAGCACTTTTAAAGCTGATATTAAAGTACTGTTTAATCGATGTTTGCAGATAATCGATGCATTTAAGAAGCTTCACATCATTCAAGCTCTGTGCCATCAGAAAACAGGTGATGGATTTCCCAAACTGCTTTGGAAAAACCTCCACATCTTCATCATGACACTTATTCATCACTAATTCAAGACAGGCTGCTATTATATTGGCGATCTGGTATTCCGAATTTCTATCACTTTTTAAGCCGGTCCGAAAGTCAAATTGTACGAAACAATACTGATTTGTATTCCATTCCACACGGGCATTGATAAATTCTTCCCGAATTGCTTCAATCGCTCGATTACTGCTTAATAGTAATCCGAGCAAATATTCCTGCTGTTTTCTCAAAAGGAGCTTGGTGTTTTCACTTTCAACAGTGTGTCCTACCAAGGAATCCAATTTTTTCTTCTTTTCCAACAGGATCTTCTTCAGCTCTTCTTCTTCCATTTCTGCTTTTAAAATATAATCTGACACCTTAAGTCGGATAGCCTCTTTCGCATAAGAAAAATCATCATAACAGGTCAAAAAAATGATTTCAGTATCAGCATTATATTCTTTGATTTTTTTTGCCAACCATACACCATCCTGTTTTGGCATCTTAATATCTGTGATCACAAGATCCGGCTTCAATGCAACATACTTTTCAAAGGCAGATTGACCGTTACTTGCTTCCGCAACAATCTCAAATCCCAGCTCCTGCCAGTTAATCAGAGCTTTTACTCCGATACGCACCAGCATTTCGTCATCCACTATCATAATTTTATACATTTGCATCTCCTCTAGGAAGCGTCATTCGGTACACTGATGATAACTGTTGTTCCAACTCCTACGGTAGAAACAATCTGTAAACCGAACTCATCACCCAGATATAATTTCAGTCTTTGATTCACGTTATTTAAACCGACCTTACTAAATCTGTTGATATTCTGCTCCTGTTTAAAAATGTTATCCAGTACCTCTTTCTCAATTCCACTTCCATTATCCTTGACCACAATTTCAATGCGATCCTGCTTTTCCCTGGTAAAAATATCGATGATAATCGGTTCATCCCGTTTATCAGCCTCATCAATACCATAAATCAATGAGTTTTCTACGATTGGCTGCAAAATCAGCTTGGGTATGTTCAGCTGCTTATGCTCCTCCCTGATATTATAACGGATTTCAAACATCTGATTAAATCGCAGCTTTTGTATCAATGCATAATTCTCAATATACTGAATTTCATCCTGAAGTGGGATCATACTATTACCAAAGCTAATGCTGACTCTTAACAATTTAACCAGAGCAACCAAGGCATCCGATATACTGTCCTCCCCTTTGATTTTCGCCATCCACCGTATTGTATTTAAGGTATTGTATAGAAAATGCGGATTAATCTGCGCATGAAGGACCTCCAATTCCAACTCATTCTTGTTATGCTCTACCGCTACAATATCCTCCATCAACCTCTTAATCTGATTCACCATTTGATTGAAGCTTTCGCTCAAATCATCCAGCTCATTATACACAGTGGATTCTACCCTTACATCCAGATTACCTGCCTCAACTTCCTTCATTTGCTGCATCATTACTTCAATCGGTTTGGTAATTTTTCTCGTATAAATTATCACTACATTAAACATGATGACTAAGAAAATGATACCACCAACAATAGTAAACAGCTGTATTCTATTTAAATTAGCGTATAGAACCGCTTCAGGAACCGTCTTTACGATAAACCATTTGCCATAATTAAGCGAGGAATAAATCGCCACATATTTCTTACCGCCTTCGTAGTAACTGACATAATTGGGATCATCATCCCTGATCATGGTTTTAAAATAACTGGACCTTTCGATATCAATCGGAGTAAAATCATCCTCTGAACTGGCAATAATATTTCCCGATATATCACAAACAAGGATCTTACTGTTATCTTCCTGTATACCGGTAAACGCCTCAGTCAGCACTGTTTCATCTACTTCAATATTGATATACCCAAGTTCTTTTAAAGAATAAATATCAATAATCTTTCGCCCCATGGAAAAATAACGCTTAATCATATCTCCCGAAAGAACCTTTACATTCTTTGGAGTCGTAGGATACCATACAATTTCGCCTGTTGTATCATCTAATTCACTTCGAGGAAAGCTTTTTACTCCATCCTTTAATTCCGCTCCAACATGCTGATATCCCGTTGGGGTTATCACATAGATTCCCTCAATGCTATTGCTGGATATATAAAAGCTATACAATTTGTCGACGAGCTGCTCCTGCTCACCCATCTTAATACTATCCATTAGCTCTTGATTTGAGATGATGGACTTGGAAAGGTTCTCAACATCATTTAGAATATAATCAATATTATTACCGATAACCTCTACTGATTGTTTTTCAGATTCACCATACTGCTTATGCAGCATGTGTCTGAAGCTCTGAAACATAACCATGAAAATAATCATGGATATAATAATCAGGAAGAAGGATGCTTTTACAAATTGTTTTCTGAAGCTATGTTTTTCTTTGATACCCTTCATGTCTTCTCTCCATCATTACTCAAATATCACTTCTTAGCGCCGCTCATTCCACTGACTTCTCATTTTGTTTGAAACGCTTCTAACACCGATATCCTGCGTAACCATATTATACAGATTGGTAATCATCATATTTTCAAACTCATACCCATTCTTCATCTTAGGTCTATAATAGGCATATTCTTTCTTCTGGGATAAGGATAATGCTTTTATCTGCGGCATTGTTTCAGAATACTCCTCTTCTATCCAGTCTCGCAGAGCTGTTCTTGTTGGGAGAGTACCTCCATCCTTATCCGTGAAAGTCTTTAACTGAACCTCCGGTGAGGTCGCCCATACGATAAACATCCAAGCTGCCAATTTCTTTTTACTATCAGAATAGCTATTGATTCCAATTCCGGAACCTCCATAAATATTAGCACTTCGTATGGTACCTTTGGGTAATGTACTATAACCAACCTTACCAGCCAGATCAGAATTTTCTACTGCAGATATATTCTCATCCCAATTCATCATCATGGCTGCTTCCCCTGCGGTAAAGGCATTTGCTACTTCATCCCAGGTATATCCCTGCTTATTTTGCGGATTTAATGCGATGATTTCTTTGAATTTTGATAAAGCGGTATAAAATTCTGAGGTTTTTGATAAGAGCTCCGGTCCTGTATTGGTACCAAGGCCGATAATCTTTTCATTGGTAAAGTAATCACCGCCGTATGCACCTAAGATTGTTGAAAAGGCCGTATAGATTGAGTTATGTTCTGCGGACATCGTCAAGCTTGCGTACTTAACCTTTGTTTTCTCAACATTTTTATTGATCCAACCGGCTACTCCAATGTATTGATCCCAGGTTAAATTACCGCTGCCGGGATCAGGGTCAAATCCCAGGTCCTTCTTCATCTGATCACGGTATTCCATAAAAATATCCTTACGATAAAACAAAATCATTGTTGTAGAATCAAAAGGAATACTAAGTAGCTTCTCTTTCTTACCAAAATAGGAGCATACCTCCAGCTGCTCTTTCGGAAAGCTATCAAGTCCACCCACTATATGCGGCAGAGCTTCATTCTTTTCATAAATATTTAAATCCTCGAGTCCGTTTGAAAAACGATTTAGTGTTTTATAAGGATCTACATAAATCAGATCATACTGAGCTGTCTTCGAGATGAACTCCATATTGATTTTTTCTTCCAAGGTATTAAAGTCCATTCGTTTGATATTTACCTTAATTCCTGTTACCTTTGTAAACTCCTCGACTTCTTTTGAGAGAATATTAGCATTGATATTGTCCTCGCAAATAAAGTTGAGAATCGTTCCTTCGCATTGTTTCCAATCAAAGGCAGCCGGTGCCATGGCATTTCCAAATTGATTTGCCGGTTCCCCAAAAAGTTCTGTTATCATTTCCTCTTTTACGACTCTATTAGAACAACCGGTCGGCAATAAAATGATCATGCTGAAGATAGCCAATAACCGTTTGATAACTCTGAGTTTATACTGCTGCATGGAATATCCTCCTTTGAACATTACTAAAAAACATTATCATTTATTACCCATATTATCAATGTTATTATGTTAAAACATATCATCGAGAACTCTTACTATGATATAATCTTAAATCAATCGACAAAATTCTGCAATTCTTTTTGCAACATAAAGGGTATAAAAAGCGCCCCATAAGGAGCGTTTTTTATGTTGGAGTCTATATTTATCGAAAACGTAGCATCATCCTATTTTAATTACTGCTTTTACAACATCGTTTTTATTGTTAATAACAAAGTCAAATGCTTTTGCGGTATCAGTGAAATCAAATTCATGTGTAACAATACCGGAAACATCGATAATTCCCTTTGCGATTGCATTGATGGCCTTGGGATATATGTTTCTGTAACGGAATACAGAAGTAATGGTTGCTTCCTTACCCATGATTTTCGCAAAGTTATAATCAATGATATCTTCAGGAGCCATACCGACAAGCACAATGGTTCCGCCGCGTTTTACAAGATATGCGGTCTGCTTAATTGTGATCTTGCTTCCTGCTGTTTCGATAACTACACTGGCACCTTTTCCTCCGGTGATTTCATCCATCTTAGCAACGGCATCCTCTTCCTTCGCATTGATTACTCTGGTCGCACCTAACTTCATGGCGTACTCTAATCTCTTTGGCATTACATCGACTACTGTGATATCGGTTGCACCATACGCTTTACAAGCGAGTAGTGTCACAAGGCCAATACAACCTGATCCAAGAATCACTACGGAGTCTCCTAATTTTACATTGCCCTGTGCTGCTGCATGCATACCTACAGCAAGAGGCTCTACTAACGCACCCTCCTTCGAGGTGATATTACTTGGTAATTTAAAACACATATTTGCCGGGAAAGCAATATAATTTTCAAGGCAGCCATGATAAGGAGGTGTTGCAAGAAATTCTACCTCAGGGCAAAGATTGTATTTGCCACTCTTACAAAATTCGCATTGTCCACAGGTTATTCCGGGCTCTAATGCCACCTTATCCCCAACGCTTAACTCCGTTACCTTACTTCCGATTTGTACAATCTCACCTGCGCATTCATGCCCGAGGATAAAGTCACCATTTACAATGAAATCACCGATGGAACCATGCTCCAGATAGTGTACATCGGATCCGCAGATGCCAACATATTCCAGCTTCACTAATACCTGATCCTCTTTGATATTGGGTACTTCCACATCTCTCATTTCCATTTTATTCAGTCCGGTCATATATACTGCTTTATTCGTCATAGTCCATTCTCCTTTAATTATATTGGTATCAAACTTAAGTCCTTTCATTTCTTACGCTTTCTTTAAGTTAATTACGATCCTCTTTGTTAATCTTGATAAGTTAATTTATTTCTTTAAGCAGCTTGTTTTTCTTCTACAAGGATAACCTTTTTCGTTTTCTTCGATTTGGACCTGATATCCCAAATTACGGCCAAGGCGATAATTGCACCCTTTACAATCTGCTGAATATAAGAGTCTACACCGACTAGGTTCATTATATTATTCAGACATCCGATAATGAAGGCACCGGCCAAGGTTCCCATTGTGGTACCTACACCACCGGAGAAGCTTGTACCGCCAACGATAGCAGCTGTTAAGCCTTCCATCTCATAACCAACGGCACCGTTCGGTAAGCCTGCATTAACACGGGACATGAATAAAATACCTGCAATACCGACCAACACACCATTGATAATAAATATGATATATTTATTCTTCTTTACATTGATACCGGCTGCAACGGAGGCTTCTTCATTACCACCGATTGCATAGAGGGATCGACCTAACTTGGTATGCTTAAGTAAATACCAGATCAAAATGGTGATTACAACTGTAATAATGATAGAGATCGGGATGGGACCTATGGAACCCTGACCAAAGATTACATAATCCTTTAACTGATTGAGGTTTTGTCCGTTAGTGAATAACAGCGCGATACCTCTCGCCACCTGCTGCATCGCTAAGGTCGCGATAAACGGAGGCGCATTTAAATTCGTAATCATGATAGCATTTACTAAGTTACAAGCAACAGCAACTGCGATGGCAACGATAACTGCCAGGCCGAGAGAACCGGTTGAATGATAGGTACTGATGGATAGAACACCGGATAAAGCAAGTACTGCACCCGAGGATAAATCCAGCATACCACTGATAATTAAAAGCATTTCACCATAGGCCAGGATTGTACTTACTGCAAGCTGCTTCATAATATTTGAAATATTGTTTGGTGATAAAAAGTTCTTGTTCATAATACTGCAGAGGAAAATCATTGCGAACAGTACTATAAATATGGAATACTTCTCCTTAGCCGGAGTATTTTTTATTTTCTTTAACATTTCATATCCTCCTATAAACTAGTAGCACATTTCATGATGGCTTCTTGACTAAATTCATTTTTAGAAAGCTCGCCGGTTATTTTGCCTTGGTTCATTACATATATTCTGTCACACATACCGATTAATTCCGGTAGCTCAGAGGATACCATGATTACTGCTTTACCCTGCTTTGCCATTTCAACCATAAGCTTATAAATTTCAAACTTGGCTCCTACATCGATACCTCTGGTTGGTTCATCCAGTATCAGGATCTCCGGTTCTCGTAACAGCCATTTAGCAAACAATACCTTTTGTTGATTACCACCGCTAAGGGACTGAATGGGAGTATCTAGAGAAGGTGTTTTAACATTCATCTTCTTAAAATATTCTCCGACTATCCTTCTCTCTTGCTTTTCATGAGCAAAGCCCTTATAAATCACCTTCTCAAGGCTTGATATACTTGCATTCTCCATTACACTTCGAATGGGAATGATACCATAACGTCTACGATCCTCCGAAAGCATTACCATTTTATGATTAATGCTGTCTGACACCTTTTTGATCGTTACCTTCTTCTTATGAATTAGTACCTCGCCGCTCGTGTAATGATCCAGTCCGAAGAGTGCTCTCATAACCTCTGTTCTTCCTGCGCCAACAAGGCCTGCAAAACCAACGATCTCACCTTTTCTTGCATTAAAATTGATATTCTTAAAGACCCCTTCACTGAACAAGTCTTTTACTTCCAAAAGCTTCTCACCAATCTCAAGGTTTTCTTTTGGATATACATTATCCATCTTACGACCAACCATGAGAGAGATCACCTGATCCATCGTCATCTCACTGGCAGGATGACTCTCTACCACTGTTCCATCTCGAAACACGGTTATGTCATCCGCAATCTGGAATACTTCATCCAGTTTGTGGGATATGTATACGATACTTACCCCTTGCTTCTTTAGCTCCTTAATCTTTTTGAAAAGCATATCCACTTCTCGCTGGGTAATCGAAGAGGTGGGTTCATCCATCACAATAATTTCCGCATTATTTGAAATTGCTTTAATGATTTCTAACATCTGAATATCGGATACCGTCAGTGTTTTCAACTTCTGCGTAGGCTTATAGGGTAAGTTCTCGGACTTCAAGAATTCCATGGTTTTCTTTCTGAGCAACTTCCAATCTACATTGCCAAATTTAGTGACCGGTAATCTTCCTAGAAACAAATTTTCTTCGATGGACATCTCCGGTACATAATTCAATTCTTGTGCTATCATAGCAATACCATGCTGTCTAGCATGAATTGGATTTTGTATTTTAACGGGTTTTTCATCGATAAAGATCTGACCGGCATCCGGCTTGTAAATACCGTTAATTATTTTCATCAGGGTAGATTTACCTGCTCCATTTTCTCCACATAGGGCATGTACAGTACCTCGCTTCACTTTAAAATCAATCTTATCCAGTGCTTTAACACCCGGGAAGGATTTTTCTATCTGCGAGACTCTTAGCTTGATTTCGTGTTCCATTTTGTGCCTCCCTATCTTTTAGCATCTATCAGGCTTTCTTTCAGTTTCTGAGTAAACTATATCATTTTAATATTACTTTCAGAAGAAACAGAATTTCTGTGTTCATGTACTTTATTATCAAATATTTTGTGAATTACTTAACTATGTAAAATATTGCGAAACGCATGCAAAATATTGTGGTGGATGAGGACGTAATTTCATCCATGGAAGCATTCATTTCCTGTGACGCGGCAGCAATCTCTTCAGAGGAGACCGATACCTGCTGTGCAATGGCTGCAACACCCTCTATTTTCTCGAGAACCAAATTTTCACTATGTATAAAATACCTTGATATAAATTATCCGACAGAAGACTACATCTCCTGCCGGATATATTTATTTTTTCCTATTTACTATCTTTTAACGAGAGATTATTCGTTGATTAATCCTCTTTCTTTGTACATTGTTACAAACTCAGATGCATTATCCTTGGTGATCAGAACTTCGCTGATATCGGTATCAATCTGAGTTTCCTCACCGGTTAACAGCTTGTGTACTGTTTGCATATTTAATGCTGCTAAGTCAATTGCGGACTGAAGACAAGTTGAGGTCATTTTACCTGCTTCGATCAGTAAGCTGGCTTCTGCAGTACCGTCTACACCATAGGATAAGATCTTTGAAGGATCAGCCACTACCTCTAATGCACCTGCTGCCATGTTATCATTCATTGAAATGATTGCATCAATCTGTGCATTTGCAGTCTGCCAGTCTTCCATGAATGCCATCGCTTCATCTTTATTCCAATTCGCAATATCTTCTGCAACGATTGTTACGTCAGGTCTCTTATCAAAGAACTCAGCTTGCCATGGTTTTCTTCTCTCATCTGCATGGAAGTTACCGGAAGGACCATTTAAAACAACTACTTTACCATTCTGAGGTACCTGCTCAACCGCTAAAGCTGCATTAACTGCTGCTTGCTTATAAGGATCAGCATCTACGGAAGATGCACCTTCAATACCGGCAATACGAGCATTTGTAGTGACTGCAATGATACCAGCAGCTACAATTTTCTCAACATAAGGTCTCTGAGCCTCACCATTGTTAGGCTGTACAATGATTGCATCATAGCCGTTGGTGATTGCATTTTCAATTGCTGCATTTTCTTTTTCATCATCTGCCTGGCCGTCAAATACATCCAAGGTGATATCGTCGTATTCTTTTGCTGCAGCTTTCATTTCATTAGCTAGCCAAGCTGCAAAGGAGTCGGATTGTGTTCTTGCAATGTAAGCAACACGAAATTGCTTTGCTTCTCCCTTTGTTTCCTCACCGATTGTTTCAGTCTTTGTTCCCTGATTCTGTTTCGGTTCTTCCTTTGTGGTAGTGCATCCTACCAGCATAGTTCCCACGAACGCTAAGCACAATAACAAACTAATTAATTTCTTTTTCATAAACCCTCTACCTTTCATATTTGTTTTATTTTACTGTAATTACTACCGAGAATAATATAAAGCTAAGTATTTTTTTAGTTCCATCCCCCTCCTAAATTACTATTCCGTTTTGTATCAATAATAAGTTGCTTTGTTTATGGGTAAACTATAACATTTAATTTTGCCTTTCAGAAGTAACGGAATTTCTTTATTTGTGTACTTTATTGTTAAAATCTTTGTTAATTGATTAACTATGTAAAATATTGCGGTGGATATGTAAACTATTGTGTTTCAACAGTATGAATGCGCAACAACCGAAAAAAAACACCCTCATTAAAAAATGATGGTGTCATTATAAGGATAGGTAATCGATTCGTTGTTATTTTAACATATATGAGGTGAAACAAACTTAGAAATAGGTACTTTTATCCAAATCCTCACCCTCAATACCATATACATCATCCAACCATAATCTTTTGTCTACGATCTGGAGGATACGTGAGGTCTTGTCAAATTTGGCAACCATACCGGTGAACCGAATATACTCTCCTCCATCTTCGTTATTCACTTTATCCTTTTGAAAAAACACAACAGTAGTAATTGGGTGTTGTCCGATCAATAGCAGCTGTTCAATCCTTCCCAGCTGTTTATCCAGATATTCTTTTGATTCCTCCGACAATTCTATACGGGGTACAACGATTCTTTGTTTTGTTGCAATCGCCTCCTCATAGCCCTTTAGAGCAGCAAAAGGAGTGAAAATCTTTGCACGGTCTTCTATCTTCATTTTCGGGTGTTTAATGATATCTGAGCTTTTCAATGGATATTCCATATGAATGATGTCATCATATTTATGCGTAGCCTTAGCCTCCAATGATACCGGATTCTTTACCATATTAAATCTCTCCTATGCTCTGTGTCCACCAATCTGGTTATTTCTTTCCTTAGTAGTAGCACCATCTTCTAAATTGATGCCTTTCAAGATGGCATTCTTTCCAAACTTCTTTTTGATATTAAGCATAGCCTCCTGTATCTTACGCTCTTTTGCCTGTTCTACCGGATCTGTGAATAAATCATACTGCTCATATCTTTCTTCCACAAGATTATTGGCACAAAGCGTCACCCTCCTGACCAGAAGCTCCTTTGATACAATTCTATCATATAGCTCCATAATCGCAGTCATGATTTTCTTGGTACTGCTGGTTGTCGTTCCAAGATTTGCAGTACCATGGGCAGATTTTGGGACTGCCCTTCCATATCGGTCATAAGTAACCTCGCTTTTATATATTCCATCATCGACATTGCTCCTGTCATAACCAATGGTCAGTGTCAAACTATCAGTCACCAGTCCCTTCTCCACAAGCTCAAGTACCAGTAAATCCGTCATTTCCTGTACAATAATTCTTGCCTTACTAAAATCATACGGATACTGCAAAACTTGTCCCGAAGAAATACTGTTTGTACTGGGCTTATAAGCTTTGATATCATCCATGCTACATGGTTCATACCCCCACGCATGGTCAATCAAAAGTTCAGCATCAATGCCAAGCATACGATATAACAGATCCTCATTATACAGTGAAGCTCTGGCAATATCGCCCATTGTATTCAGACCACTATTTTCTAGTCGTTTTGCAATACCTCCACCAATTCGCCAGAAATCTGTAAGCGGTTTGTGATCCCATAACAATCTACGATAGGTCTGCTCATCCAGTTCCGCAATACGAACTCCATTTGCATCAGCTTCAACATGCTTCGCAACGATATCCATTGCTATCTTACACAGATACAGGTTGGATCCGATCCCTGCTGCGGCTGTAATCCCTGTCTTCTTTAGTACATCATGAATCATTTTCACCGCAAGTTCCTTAGCAGACATGTGATAAAGGTCCAGATAATTCGTCACATCCATAAAGCATTCATCGATGCTGTATACGTGAATATCTTCCGGACTGATATATTTCAGATAGGTCGCATAAATATCTGCTGATACCTCGATATAACGTGCCATCTGAGGTGGTGCTATGATATACTCTACCTCTTTCCCCGTACGCTGTTTTACTTCCTTTAGCTTCTGTTGAACCTCAAATAACCGGGCTCTGCCGGGAATTCCATACGACTTCAGAGATGGGGATACTGCAAGACAGATTGTTTTCTCTGTACGAGTCGGATCAGCTACCACAAGATTGGTAGTCAGCGGATTTAATCCTCTTTCTATACACTCAACAGAGGCATAAAAGGATTTCAAATCGATTGCAATATAAATGTGTTCCTGCTTCATTGCACTAGTATTTGACATCTTCATTGCCTCCTTCCTCAGCTTTATATGCTATTAAATTGCGTATCACACAAATGCAAAAACTCAACTGCCCAATAGGTAAGGTCGCACATCAATGATACTTTCGATTTGTAATCAGTTTCTAGCCTAACATCAACATATGGTGTTGGGTAGTCTATCTTCTGAGGAGAGTAACGTTTGTTATGAGATACGCCAAAATTCATCTTCAAAATACCATCGCCGTCCAGCGCTTCCATTATGTTCGTAATAGACTCACTTAATATATCTAATTCCTTGCTAACACCGAGCATTGCGATTTCAGTCAGCGGGCGGCGGTATAGAATCGAATCAATGATATCAGGGCTGAATGGCCTAAATGGCCTGATGAAGGCAAAATATGGAACATAGAATTTTCCATTTATGCGGATATGCATATTATTATCTGATTTCATTATCATATTTATGTGATTAATTGAATCTTCGAGCATCTGTCTATTTTCATCTGTACGCCAGCTCTTTGTATATGCCAGCATTGTAAGGGTATATACATCGGGAAAATATTCGTCCACCTCGATGTAAGGATAATTATATCGTCGTTTCGTATTTATAATGAGCTTCGTTATCTCATCAAGCGAGGATATTTCAAGAATACGTCTGAACCCTTTCAATGAGATTTGCTGAAATTCCCTCACATCATCGAAATCATCTCCATAACCAAGCATAGCCTGCATCGCATAAATCAAAGACATAAGGCAATTACCGTTGTTCAGTCCTTCAAATCTATTCTCAAAGCGCTGAACTTCAGGTGGGATATATGAAAACTCCTTACGTAAAATATCTTCATCCCTCATTGCCGCAACATATTTTACTATCATCGGATTAGTTTTAGGAATAGCATAATAGGATAACAATCGTGCCGCCGTTTCACCATCCTGTAACGGCGTTTCATGAAGTTTCTCCCCGCGCCAGTTATCCCAGCTATGCATACCGCTTCCTATATAACCGTTTGGTTTAACATAGCTTTGTAATAACTTAAAATACGGCATTTGATAAATCTGTTCCAGCAGATTTTCTTCGTCAGCAGGAGAGATTTTTTAGAATTTCCTTTCGCAGTCGGTATTGAATTACCGGTCCTGCGTTTTCCAGAAGGAAATGAATTGATTTAGATAAATCCATCTCAATACCTCCCTTAACTATAATCTTTTATCGTAATCGCCGTTCATCTCGAAGTAGTTTTAAATAATTATACTCTAATAATTTACTTAATTCTATCAAAATCTGTTAATTCAAAACAAACCGTCCTCTAGACTAAACAATACGAGGTCAAATATAAATGAACATAACTTAAAGTTGTACATAAATTGGGTTAGTGTTAGAATATATCAGAAAGGAAATAGACCAATGAATATAATTTTTTTATCTGAAATGGCTGACAAAGCTTTGATCGATTACATGAAAACCAGAGGAGCTGTGATTCTTGTACCCAAGGATAATCGATTTGATACAAGAATAAGTAGTCACCCGGATCTTATCATATCAATTATTGATCATACATTAGTCATTGATGAACACGCCCATATTAATATTTTTAAGCAATTAGATACTCTTGGTGTACCTTATGTCACAGGTAGTTCACGACTTGCTGCGACTTATCCTGAGGATATCGCCTATAATACAGTTATCACAAAGGATTTCTTAATTCATAATATTGACTATACGGACTTCCTTCTTCGTAAGCATAGCATTCATACAAATAAGAAGCTTCTTTCCGTGAAGCAAGGCTATACCAAATGCTCCACAGTGGTGGTGAATGATGATACTGTTATTACCAGCGATCAGGGGATATATAAAGCAGCGAAAGACTTTTTGAATATACTATTGATTCAACCGGGACATGTATTCCTGGAAGGATACGACTTTGGCTTCTTAGGAGGTGCCAGCGGGGGCTTTGAAGACGAGGTTGTATTTCACGGAGATTTAAGTAAGCATCCCGACTTTCTGAGGATTAAATCCTTCATCGAAGCTTCGCATAAAACACTTCGATATTTTAAAGAATTCCCCTTAACAGATATTGGCTCCATCCTGATTTTTAACTATAGTGTCCATAAAAGGAAGGAACGCTCAAGCTACCTTAAGCATGTAAATATTCCAATCTTTATATCCCATGAAGGCTGTCCCAACGATTGTGTGTTCTGTAATCAAAGAAAAATTACTGCAAAATCTCAGGCAATGACCCTCCATGAGGTTGCAGAGCAGATTAATACCTACTATTCTACTCTGGATGACACCACGTATATTGAGCTTGCTTTCTTTGGAGGAAGCTTTACTGGCATAGATGCCAGTCTTCAGGAGAATTATCTTAAATTAGCTTATGAATATAAAAAAGCAGGGAAAATTCATGCCATTCGTCTGTCAACCAGGCCGGATTACATATCCGAAGATATTCTGGGCAGATTAAGGCATTATGAAGTAGATACCATTGAGCTTGGAGTTCAATCCTTAGATGAGGAGGTCCTTAATGCCTCTAATCGAGGGCATCTGGTCTCTGACGTCTATAAAGCAGTTGGACTAATGAAAGCCTATGGATTTCAGCTTGGGATACAATTAATGGTAGGTTTACCGGAGGATACAAAGGAACGGGCTATTCTTTCATCAAAGCTTACGGCATTACTGAAACCGGATTTTGTTCGTATCTATCCCACACTCGTAATTAAAGAGACAGAGTTATTAGTGCGATGCGAACAGGGGACGTATCATCCTTTATCATTAGAAGAAGCAATTGATTGGACGAAGGAAATGTATCAAGTATTTTTGAAAAATCAAATACCTGTCATCCGGATGGGTCTGCAACCGACAGATCTTATCTCAGAAGGCAAAGAGGTCCTCTATGGCCCCTTTCATCCTGCCTTTCGACAGCTTGTAGAAAGCGCATATTTTTTAGATCAAATCAAAAGTAAGCTGTATGCGCCGGATTCTTCTCAGGATAAAGAAGCAAATATTATAATCCTTTGTAATCCAAGAGATTTATCACAGGTGATAGGTCATAAACGCAGGAATATACTTGAGCTTAAAAAAGAGTTTCGAAATCTTCAAATAATACCTGATGAACGGATCAGTTCAATGGCAATTGAATGCTTGTTATAAAGGATATCCTTATTCCTCTGCTGTCATATCACTCACCAATCTGAATTCGTAGCCTTCCTTCTCCAACTGGGTCAGCATTGCATCTAAATTGTCTGCTACGGTTGGAGAAACAGCATGCAGTAAAACAATCGCACCTTTATGGTGTTGATTTTTAAATAATGCCAATGCTGTCTTTTGAGAGGGTTGGTTTTTTAAATTCCAATCATTTGGTAATGCAATGCTCCATAAAACTGTGGTATAGCCAAGCTCCTTGGTAATCGCAAGTGCTTTTTCACTATATCCACCCTCCGGAGGTCTGACAAACTTAGCCATCTTCTCCTCAGTCACCTTTTCATAAGCCTCCTCCACTTCCTTCAGCTCTTTTTTCAGTGAGCTCTTGGAAAGCTTATAGAAAGGAATATGATTTACCGTATGATTGGCCACGATATGACCTTCCTTGACCATTCTCTTTATTGCTTTCGGATTAGCAGTAATCGCTGCTTTACATACAAAAAAGGTTGCTTTTATATCATGCTCTTCTAAAACGTCCAGGATTTGGTTCGTATAGCCGTTATCATAACCAAGATCAAAGGTAAGATAAATATATTCCTTCTTGGCATTATAGACATAGTAGCCATCATACTTTTTCAGCAGCTCTTTCGTCGCTTTTGAAACGGCGGGAGCTTTATGGTCCACGCTTTTTGTATAGCCCCAATTTATCGCCTTCTCGCTAACAGAAGCGGCGTAAGCCTCTGAACGCACGCTTGTAAAAGCAAAGCTGAATGTCAGTAGTATCGTCAGTAATAATCTTATGTTTTTTAACTTGTTAGGTTTAATTAATATGTACATATATAGCACCTTCCGTTCTATGATTCCTTTGTAAAATATACCTTTAATTTAGAACTCGTTATAACACATCCTGTACTCCCTTAGCCAAGAGTTTTTCTGTATTCTCTCGGTGACATCTTTAGCATTCGCTTGAATATCTTATTAAAAAATTTAATATCACTATAACCAATTTCCTGAGCAATTTCAGAGATTGGCAGATCACTGCCCGCCAGTAATTCACAGCATTTTTCCATCCGTATTTTTTGTAGATATTCACTGACGGTAAAGCCTGTTTCTTCTTTGAATTTTCGGCTAATATACTGTGGAGTAAAATGATATTCCCTGCAAAAACGCTCCAATAATTTTTGTCCCGTAAAATTACTATTCATATATTCCATTGCATCCACGATTGCTTTGTTTGTTGATATATTCGTTTTATCGTCAACCAATTTACGCATCGTAATAATCATAATCTCTAAAAGCCTGCATCGAAAGATTTCTGCATATCCAACTCTCCTCTCTTGGTATTCCTTCATCATACCATTTAGAAGCTCTAGAACGCGTCCATCCTCATCATGAAAAATATGATTGACTGTGCTCTTCCCCAAATATATTTTGTAATAACGCAATAAACATCCATGAATCAGCATCTCAAAGGAATTACATCCTTTTAAGGTGTCATTAATAATCTCAGGCAAAAACAAGCAGTTAATCAATGTCAAATTCTTACTCCCTTTATAACTATGAATACTCCCATAATCAACGATAAAGTAATCTCCTTTGGTTAAGCTACTTCTTATATCATTCAGGGTATGTATGGTTGTTCCACCTGTGACGTAGGCAAGTTCGAAGAAATTATGATTATGTCCCCCTAAATCCGCTTGCTGAAATGGCTTAATTACCAATTTTTCAGCTTTTGTATTCACATCATCCTGTAACTCTCTTAACTCAAGTGTATCCATCTTTTTCATAAGGTTAAATATACCCCCTATATCGGTAATAAACAGGTGTTTTATTTTATATTACTATCTGCTATTCTTAAAGTCAATCATTACTGATCGGAGGAATATATTATGAATTGGAAAGCACAATGGTTAAAACCCGCCATCGAAATGGGTGAAGTATGCCCCTTATACAAAAGAAGTTTTTCTAGCCATGGCAAGATACAAAAGGCAAGATTATTTATTACAGCTCTTGGCGTTTATGAGGCCTTTCTCAATGAAACACGGATCGGTGATTATGTATTAGCTCCAGGCTGGACTAGTTATGCAAAAAGGCTCCAATATCAAGAATACGATGTCACTGATTTATTATCGGAAAATAATAACCTTGAGGTAACCGTAGGCAAAGGTTGGTATCGGGGTAGATTAGGATGGTCCAGTGCTAACACAAAGAATGACTTACGAGAAATGCCTCCCGGTCTTTTAGCTCAGTTAGAAATTAATTACGAGGATGGCAGTAATGTAACCATACTATCTGATGAGAGCTGGTCTTGTGAAGAAAGTAAGGTGCGTTTTTCTGAAATTTATGATGGTGAAACATACGACGCTTCCTTCTCTTCCTCATCTACCTATGACGTACATATATTTGAAGGTCCAACTCATACACTGATCAAACAACAGGGCGATGAAATTAAAGAACAGGAACGTCTGCAGCCAGCTCGGCTATTCCATACTCCTAAGGGAGAGGTTGTCATCGATTTCGGTCAGGAGGTAACCGGCTACGTTGAGATTAATGTCAATACCAATGCCGGAGAAGAAATTCTACTTTCCCATGCAGAGGTGATGGATAAGGATGGAAATTTCTACACAGAAAACTATCGCAGTGCGAAGGCAAAGTATCATTATATCTGTAAAAATGGGCTTCAAACCTATAAACCAAAGCATACCTTTTATGGCTTTCGCTATATTCGAATTGATCAGTTCCCAGGTGGTGTTGAAAAAGCAACAACGAATCATTTCCATGCCATCGTGGTGCACTCCGATATACAGCGTACCGGGCACCTTAGCTGTTCCAATCCTCTGTTAAATCAGCTCTTTGACAATATTATCTGGGGGCAAAAAGGTAACTTTTTGGATGTTCCTACCGATTGTCCTCAAAGAGACGAACGTCTTGGTTGGACTGGCGATGCCCAGGTTTTTGTGAAAACTGCTGCCCTGAATTATAATGTGGAGAAGTTTTTTACAAAATGGCTGGCTGATATGGAGGCTGATCAGGGGGAGGATGGACGGATTGGTCATGTAATTCCTGATATACTAGGCGATGGGGGCAGTGCAGCCTGGGCTGATGCTTCCATCATATGTCCCTGGGAAATATATTTGGCCTACGGAAATCCTCAGATTCTTGCTTCTCAATTTGAATGTATGAAGAAATGGATCGGTTATATCACCTCTCAAACAAAGACGACCTATCTTTGGACCGGCGGAACCCATTTTGGAGATTGGCTCGGCCTAGACGCTCCTTCCGGAAGCTATAAGGGATCTACAAGAGAAGACTTTATAGCAACTGCATTTTATGCTTACTCCACCTTCCTCGTAGTGAAAGCCGGTAAAGTACTAGGCGAAAACGTAAAAGAGTTTGAGGACTTATATCAAAAGATTGTAAGCGCATTCCAGTCTACCTATCCGGAATACTTAACACAAACGGAATGTATCCTGGCCGCTCATTTCAAGCTGGCTTTGGACTGCCAAGCTGCCGCTGATCAGCTGGCGAGTATGGTGAAGGAATGCGGAATTCAGCTGATGACGGGCTTCGTCGGAACCCCTTATTTACTTCATGTATTAAGTGATTATGGACATGTTGACCTCTCCTATTCATTATTACTGCGAGAAGCTTATCCCTCCTGGTTATACCCTATTACTAAGGGTGCTACTACCATCTGGGAGCATTGGGATGGAATCATGGAGAATGGTGACTTCTGGAGTGCTGATATGAACTCCTACAATCATTATGCCTACGGCGCGGTTGCAGACTGGGTATATGGCGTGGCAGCCGGTATTAAACCTATGGAAGAGCATCCCGGATATGAGAGGGTGAAAATCTCCCCTATTCCTGACCGGCGATTGGATTGGTTAAAAGCTTCTTTGGATACCAAATACGGACTTATCCGCTCCGAATGGAAAAAAGTAGATACCCTATGGCGCTATGAAATTGAAACTCCGGTAGAAGCCTATGTTACCATCGATGGTAAAACCAGCGAGATAACAAGAGGAACCCATATTTTTTATAGTCAACAATAGAAGGGGAAGATTTTCTACAGATTGAAGTAAAACATATGCATTCCACTCAATAGAGAACTTCAACCACCAGCTCCGGAAGATAAGCCCTTCAGATATTTACTAGGATATATAAAACACGGAAGCTGTCAACTTTTCTGTTGACAGCTTCCTAATTGAGCTTATCGGCAAACCATTCATATAATATATTTTTATCAGCATTTAAGGATGATAAATTTTGATAGTCTTTATAGGTTGGTGAACAATCAGCACTACGGATACTATAAAACTCCTTTTCCCATATATAACACATGGTCGCAATCTACAAATCCATTTTTTCTATAGAAATTTGGTGCAGGTGCAAATCGGTTTGTCGCTAAGGTAAAACCAGCTAATTTATGTTCTTTAATATAGCTTTCTACCGTATGAAGCAGTTCTGTTCCATATCCTTGCCTTTGTAGTTCTGGTGATATAAACATCTCCTCAATGAATACTTCGCTGTTGTTCCACCATATTTTTTCATGTGCAAGTATTGCTCCTTTCACTTTATTGTCAATCAATAGTGTGTAACCAATAAATTTTACATGATTGACAAAATCCTGCAAATAACATTGTGCTGTCTCTAATGACCAACGACATTGCCACAAATCATTATTATAAACCTCCATCATAATTTGTGCACATGCAGTCAAATCAGAATTTTCATATTTTCTAATTATTATAATACTTCCCCCCTTTAATGTTAATTCTTTTTGTGTTTCACTATAGTGATAGGAAGCCATATCTCTATATATTCTTTATAACATTTTTCCATGCACGGACCCTCGGTCTGTACATACCCTGATGTAGGAAACCATTCACTATAAATTAGCTGATACAAAGACAATGTGGTTTCTGGATAAACAACATAAGGATGTTTAAAAACTGCCCACAATGTATCTGGTATGCTCAGGAGTTCATATTCTTCATCCATATCTTGAGAGTATAACTCAGCACCATACATAAAACGCTGCGAACCATCATCTTGAAACGCATAACGTATCCCTGTAAGCAGACTATCCTCTTTCATACCAGCGTATTTCGTTATTCTTCGATGAGTACCATCTTTAATAATTTCATTTCCAAACTCAAAAACTTTTTTGAATATTTTCTCCGAGTCAGCCTCACTGGCATCTATTTTTATACTCTTACCAAACCAAATAGAAGGTTCCGTTTTCTCTATTTTATAGCTGATGTTCCGTCCTATGTTAAGATTAATATTAAAAGAAGCGCGCGGAAAAGCTTGTGTCATTTTACTTCCTGTTCTTGCCTGTGAAGGAGGACATCCATGAAATGCCTGAAAGGCTCTTGAAAAAGATGATTGCGAATCGTACCCATACTTAATTGCCAAATCAACTACTTTAATATCTGATTGGTATAATTCAAATGCTGCTAATGTCATTCGCCTACAGCGAATATATTCTGCTAAGGGTATGTCAAAAATATAAGAAAATACTCTCTGAAAGTGATATATAGAACAACAGGCCTTTTTCGCAATAATACTATAATCTATCGTATCATTCAGATTACTTTCTATATATTCTATTACATTATCCATATTGGTTTTGAAATTCATAAGCGTATCACCTCTATATATTAACATATTTACTTTTTTTTGTTTATCATTCTCTGCCCAATTATGTATAACTACACATTTCTAATTGTAGCAGATACAATACTGGTAATCTATATAAAAAAATAGCACCCTACCACTTTTACATGATAGGGTACCAAGAAATGATTCTTATTTATTATTCATCTGAAAAACATATATATTAATTCGTGCATTATTCCATGATGACACCTTTTTGAAGCATTACGTTTGCATAGAGTGCCTTTTCACTAGTAGCTAAAATTGCATAAGAGGTTTTTGCATTTTCATAAAAAGCAAATCGCTCAATATTTCCCACTGCCTTTGCACCTCTTGAATCATATCTGGACACTATTTCCTTATAGGTGTCCCAGATTGGCGTTTCTACTGGGTCACCGGGCATTACTTCCATCAGATTCACCGGATGCTCCACATAAGTATCCAGGGGAAACACCTTTAGGATGGCATCCAGCAGTTCCGGTACTCCATGGCCGTCACAGCGGATCACGACAGCATTCCTGCCCATGGATTCTGCCGGAAAATTCCCATCTGCGATAATCAGTTTGTCACTGTGTCCCATCTCACATAACACCTTTAGCAATTCCGGTGATAAAATCTTCGGTATACCTTTTAGCATAGTTCCTCCGTTCCTGCAGCTTCTAGTGAGGCTGCCGTTATTCTGCTGCCTTTCTCCATATCCCACAGGTCTTCCCAGCCCTTAGCATTCGGCCATAAGAAAACCTGTCCTTTGATCAGTCGGCAGTTTTTATCAGCGCCCCTGATTAACTCCATCTCATCCTGCGTTAAAGGATCCTGAGTGCAGCTTTTGAGATTACTGAGGTATTGTGGTTCCTTTACCGAGAAAGGTATGGGGATCTGTCCTCTTTGTACTGCCCATTTTAGGCAGATGACTGCAGGATGTACCCCATGCGCTTCTGCAATTGCTTTAATTTCCGGCAGCTGTGTATCAGCTACATCAGATTCTGTACGGTCTCTTTCCGGCCTTGAGGGAGAGCCGATCGGGCAATAACCGATCGGTGCCATCTGATGAGCCACTGCATAATCGAATAATTCCGGCTGCTGGAAGCTAGGATGCAGCTCCATCTCAAGTGCGGCAGGTTTGATTTTGCAAAGACCATAAACTGCTTCCAGCTTCGGTACTGTCATGTTGGACATACCAATATGCTTCACAAGCCCCAATTCGATCAGCTGCTCGCACTGCCTCCAGGTATTCATGAATTCATCTGTTCTAAAGGGCTTTGAATCCGGATTCCTGGAATCCCCGCAGCAGCCCGGTGCATGATAGTTGGGGAAGGGCCAATGTATCAAATACAGGTCCAGGTATTCCAGCTTTAAGTCCTTAAGGCTTTTCCTGCAGGCTTCAATTACTTCATTATGTTTATCATTCCATACCTTAGAGGTAATAAATAAGTCTTCTCTGCTTACAATTCCCTCCTGCATCACCCGCTCCAATACTGCGCCGATCTTATCTTCATTCTGATATACGGCGGCGCAGTCTATTAACCGGTAGCCGGCTTTGATTGCTCCATACACGGCTTCCGATACCTGGTCTGCACTGTATTTGTCCGATCCGAAGGTCCCCAGCCCTACCATCGGTATTTTTGCACCGGTATAAAGTGTATACTTTGGTACGGCATTTACATCTACTTTTTCACTCATAATATCTCCGATCATATTAAACCTCTGTAGTTATGTTCAAGGTGCTTATTCTGTCAATACTTCACCATAAAGCAGGATCTTAAGCTGGATTTTTATTCATTCTGATCCCCGAAAACAACCGCAACTTTACCGCAGTTGCCACGTGCCATAAGCGAATAAGCCTCGTCGGCCATCTCAAGTTGAAATTCGTCTGTTATTAACATTTCAGGATGTATGTTCCAGCGCACCAGGCGTTCCACCAGTTCTTCCATCCTCCACAGACTGGTTACCCAGGAGCCATAAATCGTTTTCTGCCCGTGGATGATATCGGGGCTGGGATTAAAGGTACAGGTACCACCTTCACCGACTAATGCAATCTTACCCCATTCACGAGTGGCACGGATAGCAAGCTGTCTTCCCATATCATTCGCGCTCGCATCAATTGCTCTTTCTACTCCGCGTCCTCCGGTTACGTTGTAAATTTTCTGTAACGTGTTCTCATCGGGTTGAAATACATAATCTACCAGACCTAGCTTTTTTGCCAGATTAATGCGGTATTCATTATATTCTACACCGATTAGCTGATTTGCCCCCATTGCTTTTGCAAGCATAAGAGCTGCGAGACCTACCGGACCTAAACCAGTAACTAACACGGCATCATTGCCGCAGATTCCGATTTTTTCGATAGCCTCATAAACCGTTCCGAATCCGCAAGCAACCTGTGCACCGTCTTTATAGGTCAGTTCAGCGGGGAGCGCAATTAGATCCTTCTCATCTGCCAGTATGTAAGGTGCCATACCACCGTCCCTCTGCCAACCGTATGCGGCGCGGTGGGGACTGGAGCAGGAAATATAATACCCCCTTCGGCAGTCATTGCATACGCCGCAGCCGGAGATATGATAGATAATTACCCTGTCACCCTTTTTAAATCTCTTTAACCCCTCGCCTTCTTCCACTATGATACCGCAGGGTTCATGTCCAGCAATCATACCCGGCGTATAGCCTTCCGGTCCCTTGCCGACATGCTCCCTATAGATACAGCGAATATCACTTCCGCAGATTGTAGTAGCTTTTGTCTTAACCAACACCTGCCCATGGCCCGGCTTCGGTATATCAAACTCTCTTATCTCCACAGAACTGTTACCCGGTAAAACAGCACCCTTCATTTTCTTGCTATCAGTATCCATTGAATTCTCCTCCTTGTCAATAAATTATATAGATTAAACTTTATAGCTTTATTATAGCAATACGGTCATTTTTTATTATAGATATATCTGACATACTTGTATTTATAATGTCGGCTTTTCGAATATTTCATTGACCGGTATATCCCACTCTGCTACAATTAGATTGAGGTGATTACATGAAAATATCCTATAATAATCTGGACATCGAATTTACAATGGAATATTTATGCTTCTATACGATTCACATTGTATGTGAACGTTTTTTACGTTCCATTCCAAGTCATAGCCACAGTGATAACAGCTATGAGATTCATTATATTCCTGAAGGCCGAGGAAAAGTTAAAATTGATCAGGTAGTATATCCAGTTGTCCCGAATACTTTATATGTAACAGGGCCTCATGTCGAGCATGAACAAATTCCTGATAATGAGGATCCTATGATTGAATACTGTGTTTATTTAAAAATGGAAAAAAGAAAGCATGCTTTGAAGAAGGAAAGCCCCGTATCCTATCTTAAGCTGTTTGAAAACACAAAATTCTGGTTTGGTCAGGACAGCCAAAATATTCATGCATTGATGCAGCAGATTTTCACAGAACTGGATAGACAGTATACCGGTTATAAGAAGCAGGTGGAAAATCTGCTGTCACAGCTGATTATTTCACTAGTACGAAATTACGAGAATATTCAGAATGTTCAAGGCCAGTCAAAGTCAGTTAATTTAACTTACAGCAAATACTTTTTAATTGAAGAATACTTTTTATACGAATATAAAGATCTATCTCTGGAGGTCTTAGCTTCCCGCCTCGGTTTAAGCTCCAGACAGACACAACGCCTGCTATTCCAGCACTATAGTAAAAATTTTCAACAGAAAAAAGCGGAGGCAAGAATGTCTGCCGCCTCCATCCTTTTAATGGATCCAAAAAAGCGAATATCTGATATTGCAGTTGATCTTGGATATTCCTCGGTGGAACATTTTTCTGTAGCTTTTAAAAGATATTATCATACTTCTGCCAGGCAGTACCGGAAATTAAATATGGGTGCCACTTAATATCACATTGCATGCTGTCTTCATTCTCAAGTGAAGCTAATCGCTTTCTTTACATCATTTACAGCCTCTCTGAAAATCTAATTGGAACGAATTAAAATATTCATAATTTCTTTGGCTTTTTCAGCATCCGATTCTGTATGAGCAGGGTCGTTCCATGATATGTTAATAATTTCCCAAGAATATTCTTTCAAGGCTTGATATCTATCAATCGCCGCATTTATACTCTGTTGGTCAATGTCACTAATATACTCTTTGCACATATAATTCATTCTTTGCAAAATACAAAAGCACCCTACCACTTTTACATGATAGGGTGTCCTAACTATTATGCCGGATTAAGGACTGCCTTGCTGCCCTTAATGAAAACATAGTGTCCATTTTATTATAAATGACCATTGGTACTTTATATTTCATATTAACAATAAAATTTATATATTCTCGAAAATAGTTTTTTCATTCATCATATGTCAAGAAATATAATAATATTAATCTGTTTTATCGATAATTTTCTATCATATTATATAGCAAACTACTCTTTTACGCCACCGATAGTCAAACCAGTAACAAAGTACCGTTGTAAAAACGGATACACACATAAAATTGGTACACAAGCCACAATTGTAATCGCCGAACGTAAAGCCATTGGCGTCGTTACCATACCACCTTGACCGGCTATTGCCTGTGCTCCTGCCATACCACCTTGAT
>JAEZKL010000019.1 GCA_023415475.1 Bacillota bacterium
CCTTTTTCGATTCTTTTTCTACATGTACAAGCAATTCAGAGCGAAACACTCTCTATAAGACTATTATTGAAAGCATAATATGGCTTAGAGAGGGAGAAAATATTGAAATCAAAATTAACTTCTTATAGAATTGTATTGAAAATCTCTTTTAGAAGGGTGGTGATGCCATATGACAAGCTCAACGAAAATACCCAATAGATTAATTAACGAATCCTCGCCGTATCTTCTTCAGCATGCTCACAACCCCGTGGGCTGGTACCCGTGGGGGAATGAAGCCTTTGAGAAGGCGCGCATGGAAGATAAACCTGTTTTCCTATCTATTGGGTATTCGTAGCTATGTATATTTAGCCGACATGCCATTGGTGTCAGTTTCGCCATAGTAGACACATAAAAAGCGCAGCAAAACCGCTATCCCATATCGAATAGGAATATTAGTTTGATGTAACGTTGGTGTTACATAGATCAATTCAAAAAAGAGCCGTTTGCTTTGACCCGATTAAGCAAACGGCTCTTTTTGCGTGTAAAGGAGGTAACAGAAATGGCAACAAACGTGATTGCCGTCACCAACCAAAAAGGCGGTGTCGGCAAGACGACCACCTGCGCCAATCTCGGCATCGGGCTTGCCCGAAGCGGGAAAAAGGTACTATTGGTGGATACCGACCCGCAGGGCAGCCTATCCATCAGTTTAGGCTATCCGAAGCCCGACCAGCTGCCGGTGACGCTGGCGACCGTCATGGGCAAGGTGCTGTCCGATACGCCCATATCCCCGCAGGAAGGAATCCTGCGCCACGCGGAGGGCGTTGACCTCATGCCCGCCAACATTGAGCTTTCGGGCACAGAGGTATCGCTTGTAAACGCCATGACCCGCGAAAGCGTCCTGAAACAATATCTTGACAGCGTAAAACGTCAATATGACTATGTGCTGCTGGACTGTATGCCAAGCCTGGGTATGTTGACCATCAATGCGCTGGCCGCTGCGGATAGCGTTCTCATTCCCGTACAGGCGCAGTACCTACCGGCAAAAGGGCTTGAACAGCTTTTGCAGACGGTGAACAAGGTGCGGCGGCAGATCAATCCCAAACTCCAGATCGACGGCATCCTGCTTACGATGGTGGACAGCCGCACCAATTACGCCAAAGAAATCAGCGCCCTGCTGCGGGACACCTACGGCAGCAAAATCAAGGTTTTCGCCACGGACATTCCCCATTCCGTCCGGGCCGCCGAGATCAGCGCCGAGGGCAAGAGCATCTTTGCGCACGACCCCGGCGGCAAAGTGGCCGAGGCGTACCAAGAACTGACGAAGGAGGTGTTGAAGATTGAAAAGCAGCGCCAAAAACATAAAGCTGACCTCAGTCGATGAGCTTTTCAGCACCGAGCAGGAACGACAGGAAGCGCAGGACGAGCGCGTTGTCCGGCTCCCGCTTTCCGAAGTACACTATTTCAAGGGCTATCCGGCCATGCAAAGTGAAATTCCCTTTACCGGCCAGCCTTTCCGTGTGCGGGACGACGACCCTAAGATGCTTGAAACGCTGGAAAGCGTTAAAAGGCGCGGCGTGCGCACCCCCGGCCTTGCACGTCCCGACCCGGAGGGTGGCTATGAGATCATTTCCGGCCATCGCCGTCACAGGGCAAGCGAGCTGGCCGGTCTGCCCGACATGCCATTCATCGTCCGTGAAATGAGCGATGAGGAAGCCGTCATTGAGCTGGTGGACGCTAATATCCAGCGAGAGGACGTTCTCCCCAGCGAAAAAGCTTGGGCTTACCGTATGAAGCTGGAGGCAGTCAAGTGTCAAGGTACGCGGACGGATTTAACTTCGCCGCAAGTTGCGGCGAAGTTCCGAAGCGACGATGAGATTGCTAAATCTATGGGCATCAGTGGCGATACTCTGCAACGGT
Organism: Bacillota bacterium; assembly: GCA_023415475.1. Classification (GTDB taxonomy): domain Bacteria; phylum Bacillota; class Clostridia; order Lachnospirales; family Lachnospiraceae; genus Mobilitalea. The sequence goes on from JAEZKL010000019.1 coordinate 1,897, forward strand.
ATATCCGCTGTACTGAGCTGGTTCCAGAGCTATTAAGCATGGTGGATGAAAAAAAGATAGCCCTAACGCCGGCATATGAGCTGTCTTTCCTGAAAAAAGAGGAACAGACGCTGCTTTTGGACGCAATGGACAGCGAACAGGCGACCCCTTCGCTCTCACAGGCCCAACGACTAAAAAAATTCAGTCAGGAGGGTACACTTTCCGTTGATGTGATGCGAGCCATCATGTCAGAGGAAAAGAAAAGCGAGTTGGATAAGGTGACGCTGCCTAGCGAAAAGCTTCGCAAGTATTTTCCCAAATCATATACCCCGCAGCAGATGGAGGCGACCATTTTCAAATTGCTGGAGCAGTGGCAAAAGCGACGACAGCGGGACCAGGAACGGTAACACGCGGCGTTTCGGGCGTTCTGACAGGAACGTCTTTTTTTATGCCCGCCCACGGAAAGGAGGTGCCTGCCTATGGCTGTATTTCGCGTGGAGAAAACGAGGGATTACACGGTTATGGCGAATCATCATTTGAAAAACCAGGCTTTAACGCTCAAAGCAAAGGGGCTTTTGTCCCTGATGCTCTCCCTGCCGGAAGATTGGGACTATACGCTTAAAGGGCTATCCCTCATCAGCGTGGAGGGCATTGACGCGATCCGCGAGGCGGTCAGAGAATTGGAGTGTGCCGGATATATCATCCGTTCCAGAGAACGGAACGGCAAAGGGCAGCTCAAGGGCACAGAATATGTGATCTACGAGCAGCCCCATCTGCCGGAAGCTCCTCCTGGCGAGGAAAACTCTTCGCAGGAAAATCCAACATTGGATAATCCAACGCAGGAAAAGCCTATGCTGGGTTCTCCTGCATTGGCCGAGCCTATACAGGAAAATCCAACGCAATTAAATACTAAGGGATTAAAGACTCATCCAGAAAATACCCAAACAGTAAATCCTCAAGGAGCAAATCCTTATCCATCAAATCCGAATCCATCCTATCGGGCAACCGGTTCGGAACGCTTTGCTGGATTGGATGAGATGGGATACGATGAGGCGAGCAGATACAGAGAAATGGTTCGGGAGAACTTGGAATACGACCTGCTGGTACAAGACCGAAAAACAAACCGGGAGAGGCTGGATGAAATTGTGGACCTCATCGTGGAAACACTCTGCTCCACTAAGCCGACGATTTGCGTTTCCGGTGACGATTACCCCGCCTCGCTTGTGAAGGAAAAGCTGCTGCGGCTGAGCAGCACCCATATGGATTACGTTTTTGAGTGTCTGGACAAAAACACCACCTACGTTCGCAACATCAAAAAATACCTGCTGGCAACCCTTTTCAACGCGCCCAGCACCATCGACAGCTACTATTCGGCGCTGGTCAATCACGATATGTACGGCGACGGCTCACGGAGACGGTAAACGTCCTTCGCGGGCCTATTTTTATCCCCCAAATAGAAAGGAGAAATCTTTATATGAAACGGCCCTTTGCATACATCACCGCACCCTGGGGCGCGAATGAGTTTGAAAACACGGAAGCCGCCGCGAAATACTGCCGGGCCGTATACGACGTGGGTTTTGCCCCCATCTGCCCGATCCTCTGGCTGCCGCTCTTTCTCGCGGACGATATTCCGCAGGAGCATAAGGACGGTATCGATATCGCCCGCGATCTGCTGCGCCGCGCCCATGTGCTGGTGGTCTGCGGGAAAACCGTGGACGAACAGGTGAAAAACGACATTGCTGTGGCACAGCGGTTAAACATCACAGCCACAACGCTGGACGGAATCCTGACTGTCAAGCGGCAGGGCCGGAAAAATGACGGGCAATAAGCTGCTGCGGCGGTTGGTGGTGCCGTCTTAGCAAAACCGCAGGGATTTCAGAGAAAGGAGATTTGACCCATGCAGGAAGAAGTAGAACACAGAACCGTCACGCTGGCCATCAGCACCACCAAGCTCACGGGCCGGGTGCTGAAAGCGGCCATCCGCAAGCTGCTGGCTTCGTGGGAAAAGGGCCGGGACAGCCCGAAAATCCCCCATGGGAAACAGACGGTCAAGCAGTTAATCGGCCAGAACGCTGGTGTATCCAATATCGAAGTGACCGACAGCAACATCAAAAGCTTTGAGCGCGTGGCCCGCAAATACGGCGTGGATTTCGCTGTAAAGAAAGATGTGGCGGTGCGCCCACCCAAGTTTCTTGTCTTTTTCAAGGCGCGGGACGCCGACGCTCTGACCGCCGCGTTTCAGGAGTTCACAGCAAAAACGGTACGCAAAGCCGAGCGTCCTTCCGTTCTCGCCCAACTCCGTAAGTTCAAGGAGCTGCTGAAAAACAGCGTGATCGACAAGGTAAAGCGCCGGGAACAGGAGCAGACGCGATGAAAACAACGACCAAAAAGCTACTTCCCAACCTGCCTTACCTGTTTATCGGCTTGTTTGCCACCAATCTCGGTGAGGCGTGGCGACTGGCATCCGGCGCGGATTTCAGCGCGAAGCTGCTGCATATTTTAGACGGCCTTGCCGCCGCGTTCCGAAACCCGCTGCCCAGCTTCTACCCCGGCGACCTGCTCATCGGCCTGCTGCTGGCCGCCGCTCTCCGACTGGCGGTGTATGTCAAAGGGCGCAACGCCCGGAAGTTCCGCAGGAATGTGGAATACGGCTCCGCGCGCTGGGGAACGGCCAAGGACATTCAGCCATACATTGACCCTCTTTTTGAGAACAACGTCATCCTGACGCAGACTGAACGGCTTACCATGAACAACCGCCCCAAAGACCCACGGACGGCGCGGAATAAAAACGTGCTGATCGTGGGCGGCTCCGGCAGCGGCAAGACCCGCTTTGTCTTGAAGCCGAACCTCATGCAGTGCCACAGTTCCTATGTCGTGACCGATCCCAAGGGCAGCGTTGTGGTGGAGTGCGGAAAGCTGTTGCAGCGCAAGGGCTACCGCATCAAAATCCTCAACACCATCAATTTCAAAAAGTCCATGCATTACAATCCTTTCGCCTACATCCACAGCGAAAAGGATATTTTGAAGCTGGTCACAACCCTGATTACCAACACGAAGGGCGAGGGCAAGCCCTCCGATGACTTTTGGGTAAAAGCGGAAACGCTCCTGTATACGGCGCTGATCGGCTACATCCACTATGAAGCGCCGCAGGAGGAACAGAATTTTTCCACCCTCATTGAGTTTATCAATGCCTCGGAAGTCCGGGAGGATGATGAGGAATTTGAGAATCCGGTTGACTTGATGTTCAAGGAGCTGGAGAAGAAGAATCCGAACCACTTTGCCGTCCGACAGTATAAGAAATACAAGCTGGCGGCGGGCAAAACAGCAAAAAGCATCCTGATTTCCTGCGGCGCGAGGCTTGCGCCCTTTGACATTCAGGAACTGCGCGAGCTGACAGCTTATGACGAGCTGGAGCTGGACACCCTGGGCGACCGCAAGACGGCACTGTTCATCATCATTTCCGATACCGACGATACGTACAATTTTTTAGTATCTATGGCCTATACCCAGCTTTTCAACCTGCTATGCGAAAAAGCTGACGATGTATACGGCGGCAGGCTCCCGGTGCATGTGCGCTGCCTGATCGACGAATGCGCGAATATCGGGCAGATACCCAAGCTGGAAAAGCTCATGGCGACCATCCGCAGCCGGGAAATATCGGCTTGTCTGTTTTTACAGGCGCAAAGCCAGCTCAAAGCGATTTATAAGGACAACGCTGATACCATCACGGGTAACTGCGACAGCGCCATTTTCCTGGGCGGCAAGGAGCGCACCACCTTAAAGGAGCTGTCCGAAACTTTAGGAAAGGAGACGATAGACCTCTACAACACCTCCGAGAACCGGGGACGCGAAAAGTCTTATGGCCTCAGTTATCAGAAGCTGGGAAAGGAGCTGATGAGCATGGATGAGCTGGCCGTCATGAGCGGTGGCAAGTGCGTCTTCCAGCTTCGGGGCGTAAGGCCCTTTCTCTCGGAGAAGTACGACATCACCAAGCATCCAAATTACAAGTATCTGTCCGACGCCGACCCTAAAAACACGTTCAGCATCGAAAAGTATCTTTCCACCAGACTAAAACCTAAGCCGGATGAGGTTTATGATGTATACGACATCGACCTCTCCGGCGAACCGGAAGCCGCCCAGTGAGGCGGTTTTTTCATGTATTAATAAAACAAAAAATGGAGGTAACATTATGGATTTCTTTAACAGCGCGGTAGACGTACTGCAAACTCTCGTAATTGCCTTGGGCGCGGGCCTTGCCATCTGGGGCGCGATTAACCTTCTTGAAGGTTACGGAAACGATAATCCGGGCGCGAAAAGCCAGGGCATGAAGCAGCTCATGGCGGGCGGCGGCGTGGCCCTGATCGGCCTTGTACTGGTGCCTCTGCTCTCCGGCCTGTTCGGTTGATCGGCGGGTAAACGGTTATGCAAAGCATCATCGACAAAATTGCCGAATGGCTGAAAGACATTCTGATTGACGGCATTGTGGGAAATTTGTCGGGGATGTTCGATAACGTCAACACACAAGTTGGCGAAATCGCGGGTGAAGTGGGCAAGACGCCGCTGCAATGGAACAGCGGCGTCTTTTCCATGATCCAGACCCTCTCCGAAACGGTCATCATCCCCATTGCCGGACTGATACTGGCCTTTGTGATGTGCTATGAGCTGATCCAAATGGTCATAGACAGAAATAACCTGCACGACATGGACACCTGGATGTTCTTTAAGTGGGTGTTCAAAACCTTTGTGGCTGTGCTGCTCGTCACCAATACCTTTAATATCATCATGGGTGTGTTCGACGTGGCGCAGCATGTAGTCAACCAAAGCGCGGGCGTCATCATATCCGACGCCGGAATTGATATTGCCAGCGCGATACCGGATATGGAAACGCGTTTGCAGGCGATGGAATTAGGCCCGCTTTTCGGGCTGTGGTTCCAAAGCATCTTCGTGGGCATCACCATGAAGGCGCTGTCCGTCTGCATCTTCATCATCATTTATGGGAGAATGCTGGAGATTTACCTCATGACCTCACTCGGCCCGATTCCTCTTGCTACGATGGTCAACCGGGAATGGGGCGGTATGGGGCAAAACTACCTAAAATCCCTGCTGGCGCTGGGTTTCCAAGCCTTTCTCATCATGGTCTGCGTGGGCATCTATGCGGTGCTGGTACAGAATATCGCAACGGAAACCGACATCATCGCGGCGATATGGGCCTGCATGGGCTATACAGTGCTGCTGTGCTTCACGCTTTTCAAAACCGGAAGCCTTTCAAAAGCTATTTTTAACGCGCATTAACGGAGGTAATCAATGCAATGCAGGACAAATTAGATCAATTATTTGAGCGGCTGAATGAAAACCTCGCGGAGTTCAGGGCAAAATGGGCGGCTATGAGCAGCGACGCGCTGATCAACAGCTCCCGCGAAATTACAGCTATTAAAGACGCCCACTACTATCTGACGGAAAGTCACGGCTTTGAACCGGAGGAAGCAGATTATCTGCTGCTGTTCCAAAACCCTTTGCAGGTTGTCACGGACAAGTGGCTGGAGAGAACAGAAGACTTGAGTGATTTCAGCTTCGCGCTGAATGAGGTGTTCGACAAGCAGGACGCGCTGCGGGATTATGACCTGAAAGAAAAGCCGTCCGTATTAGAAAAACTTCGAAGCGCCGCCAGTTCCGCCGTCAAACCCGGACATCCCTCCAGAGAACAGGAGGTGCGGTAAATGGCCTACGTTCCCGTTCCCAAAGACCTGACGAAAATCAAAACCAAAGTGATGTTCAATCTCACCAAGCGGCAGCTCATCTGCTTCAGCCTTGCGGCTGTAGCGGGGATTCCGTTGTTCTTTCTGCTTAAAGCCCATACCAGCGTGAGCGCGGCGGCCCTGATGATGGTGCTGTCCATGCTCCCGTTTTTCATGTTCGCTCTGTACGAAAAAAACGGTCAGCCCCTTGAGGTGCTGCTGCGGCATATCATTCAGGCGCGATTTGCGCGCCCAAAGCAAAGACTGTATCGGACGAACAACTTCTATGCCGTTCTCGACCGGCAAACTCAGCTCGACAAGGAGGTAAAAGCCATTGTTACAGGAAAAGAAAAAGCACGCCGCGCCCGAAAAGCCTGACCACAGGCTGTCCCGCGCGGAAAATAAACAGATCGCCGCCGCCATACAGCGTGCCCGGGGCAACCCGAAGGAAATATCGGCGCAGCAGTCCATCCCGTACCGTCGTATGTACCCGGACGGCATCTGCCAGGCGACGGACACTCTATACACAAAGACCATTCAGTTTCAGGACATCAACTACCAGCTTGCGCAGAATGAGGATAAAACGGCCATCTTTGAGGGCTGGTGCGATTTCCTCAATTATTTTGACAGTTCCATCCGCTTTCAGTTTTCCTTTTTGAACCTGAGCGCCAGCGTGGAGGATTTTGAGCGGAGCATTTTCATTCCACCCCAGCGCGACGATTTTGACAGCATCCGTACCGAATACTCGGATATGCTCAAAACCCAGCTTGCCCGGGGCAACAACGGTCTGACAAAAACCAAGTTCATTACCTTCGGTATCGAAGCGGACGGCATCCGCACGGCAAAGCCCCGGCTGGAACGTATCGAGAACGATATTCTCAATAACTTCAAGAGGCTGGGCGTGGCCGCCGTTTCGCTTTCCGGCATGGAACGGCTGCGGCTGCTACACAACGTATTCCATATGGACGGAAATGAAAAATTCCTGTTCGATTGGAACTTGCTGGCTCCCTCCGGCCTTTCCACCAAGGACTATATCGCCCCGTCCTCCTTTGAGTTTAAGGAAACGCGTGTATTCCGTATGGGCAAAAAGCTGGGTGCCGTATCTTTCCTGCAAATCCTCGCGCCGGAACTCAACGACCGGCTGCTGGCGGAATTTCTGGATATGGAAAGCAGCCTGATCGTCACCATGCACATCCAGTCCATCGATCAAAACGCGGCTATCAAGACCATCAAGCGCAAAATCACCGATCTGGATTCCATGAAGATTCAGGAACAAAAAAAAGCCGTGCGCTCCGGCTACGACATGGACATTATCCCCTCCGATCTCGCCACCTACGGCGGGGAGGCGAAAAAGCTACTGCAAGACCTGCAAAGCCACAACGAGCGCATGTTCCTTGTGACCTTCCTTGTATTGAACACAGCGGACGGCAAGCGGCGGCTGGGAAACAACGTGTTTCAGGCGAAGGGCATCGCGCAGAAATATAACTGCCAGCTTGTGCGGCTGGATTTTCAGCAGGAACAGGGCCTGATGTCCTCCCTCCCGCTGGGAGCCAATCAAATCGGCATCCAGCGCGGGCTGACCACCTCCAGCACGGCGATCTTTGTGCCGTTTACGACGCAGGAATTGTTTCAGCAGGGCGGCGAAGCCCTGTACTACGGACTGAACGCCCTTTCCAACAACCTCATTATGGTGGATAGGAAGCTGCTTAAAAACCCCAACGGCCTGATCCTGGGCACACCGGGCAGCGGCAAATCCTTTTCGGCCAAGCGGGAAATTACGAACGTCATCCTTATTACAAAAGATGATGTGATCATTTGCGATCCCGAGGGCGAATATTATCCGCTTGTGGCGCGTCTGCGCGGACAGGTCATTAAAATCTCCCCCACCAGCACCGACTATATCAATCCGATGGACTTGAACCTCAACTATTCCGAGGAAGATAACCCGCTGACGCTGAAATCCGACTTTATTCTGTCCCTGTGCGAGCTAATCGTCGGCGGCAAGGAGGGTTTGCAGCCCATTGAGAAAACGGTGATCGACCGCTGCGTCCGGCTGGTGTACCGGGATTACCTTGCCGACCCGAAGCCGGAGCACATGCCCATTCTGGAGGATTTGTATAACGAACTGCGGCGGCAGGATGAAAAAGAGGCGCAGTACATCGCCACGGCGCTGGAAATCTACGTCACCGGCTCCCTCAACGTATTCAATCACCGCACCAACGTGGACATCCAAAACCGGCTCGTCTGTTACGACATCAAGGAATTGGGCAAGCAGCTTAAAAAGCTGGGGATGCTCATTGTGCAGGATCAGGTGTGGAACCGCGTTACCGCCAACCGCGCCGAGGGAAAATCGACCCGCTACTATATTGATGAGTTCCATTTGCTCTTAAAAGAGGAACAGACGGCGGCGTACAGCGTGGAAATCTGGAAGCGTTTTCGTAAGTGGGGCGGCATCCCGACAGGGATCACACAGAACATCAAGGACTTGCTGGCCTCCCGTGAAATCGAGAATATCTTTGAAAACAGCGACTTCATTTACATGCTCAATCAGGCCAGCGGCGACCGCCAGATTTTAGCCAAGCAGCTCAATATCTCTCCGTACCAGCTTTCCTACGTGACCCATTCTGGCGAGGGTGAAGGGCTGCTGTTTTACGGCAATATCATCTTGCCCTTTGCGGATAAGTTCCCCAAAAATACTGAGCTGTACCGCATCATGACCACCCGGCCTAATGAAAAGTACAAGGGGTGATCGTATGAGCGCCAAGCAGCAGAAAAGCCGGGCTTACCGCCTGCGCTTCACCGACGCGGAGCGCGCAGACCCGGAGCTTTCGCCCCATATCCGCAAAGCGGAGAAAGAAGCGGATAAGCTGGACGCGGCACAGGCGAAAATCCCGAAGAAGAAGGTTCTACGAAAGCAGCGCGTTTTTGACGAGGCAAAAGCCAAGCCGAAAACGCGCTTGTATTTTGAGGAAATCGACAAGCCCAAGCCGCCCTCCAAGCTCTCCCACACGGTTCTTTCGGTACCGGCGCTGGAAGCCCACCGGCAGATCGGCAAGGTGGAACATGAAAATGTCGGTGTGGAAGCGGCCCATAAATCCGAGGTGGCGGCTGAATCGGGCGTCCGCGCGGTTCGCTCTATCCACCGCAGCCATGCGCTTAAAGCTCATCGCACCGCCGCCACGCTGGAGAAAAAGGCGGATCGGGCCAACATCAGCGCCCTGTATCAAAAAACGCTGCGGGAAAATCCGCAGCTTTCCTCCAATCCACTTTCCCGCTGGCAGCAAAAGCAGGCCATCAAGCGGCAGTATGCCGCCGCGAAAAGGGCCGGGCAAACAGCCGGAACCGCAAAAAAGACAGCGGAGCGAACGGCAAAGGCGGCCAAGAAAACCGCCGAGGCCGCCCAAAAGACGGCGGCGTTCGCGGCGCGCCACTGGAAACCTATCCTGATTGTCCTGGGCGTTGTCGTGGCGGTCATGCTCATCATGAGCGCCGCGTCCTCCTTCATGATGCTTTTTCAGACTGGCGTCCCATCGGTTGCGATATCCACCTATCCATCCACTGATGAGGCTATGCTGGGAGCGGAAGCGGCATATGCCGCGATAGAAGATGAGCTTCAGCATGAAATTGATAACTACGAAACTCTGTACAGTGGGTATGATGAATACCGTTATGATCTTGATGAAATTGGGCACGACCCTTACGTTCTCATTTCTATTCTGACAGCGTGGCATGGCGGCGAATGGACTTTGGAGGAAGTGCGGGATACGCTGGACATGCTTTTTGAAAAGCAATACCAACTGACGGAAACCGTGGAGGTGGAAGTCCGCTACCGCACAGAAACGAGAACGGGCACCTACTCCTATACCGACCCGGAAACCGGAGAAACGGTAACGGAGGAATATGAATACGAAGTTGAGGTGCCGTACAACTATTATATCTGCAATGTTACCCTGAACAACGAAAACCTTTCCCATCTGCCCCTCTACATCATGAGCGAAGAAAAGGTCGGCATGTACGCGATCTATATGTCCACGTTGGGAAACCGGCCAGATCTGTTCGCCGGATACCCCAACGCCTCCACGCTTGAGGAATATCCCAAATATGACATACCGGAAGAATATCTTGCGGATGAAACCTTCGCTGCTATCATCGAAGAAGCGGAAAAGTACCTCGGATACCCGTATGTTTGGGGTGGCAGTAATCCGACCACATCCTTTGACTGCTCCGGCTTTGTAAGTTGGGTGCTGACCAACAGCGGAGTTTTGAACACCGGAAGGTTGGGCGCGCAGGGGCTTTACAACATCTGCACACCTGTGTCCGCTGCAAACGCGAGGCCAGGCGATCTTGTGTTTTTCGTCGGAACATATGATACTCCCGGCGTGTCCCATGTGGGGATTTATGTTGGTGACGGTATGATGATCCATGCCGGAAATCCCATCCATTATTCATCCATCAATACCTCATATTACCAGGAGCACTTTTATGCCTTTGGCAGACTTCCTCTTTAAGAAAGGAGAGGCTATGAATCAAAAAATTGCTAAAATCAACGCCGAGATCGACAAGACCAAAGCGAAAATCTTTGAGTTTCAGTCTCGGCTCCGGGAACTGGAACGGCAGAAAACAGAGATTGAGAATACCGAAATTGTGGAACTGGTACGGGGCGTGGACGCCACGCCGCAGGAACTGGCCGCGTTCATCCGGGCGTTCCGTGAAAATGGTGGAACGCCCTCACTCTTACAAAAACAGGAGGATCATCAAGATGAATAAGAAGAAATTCCGCTTTTTTATTACGCTGCTGGCCGTCATGCTTTGTATGACGGCTTTTTCATCCGTCGCTTACGCGGGCGGCGGGCCGGAAACTGAGGAACCTATTTCTACACCTACGCCCACGCCTAGCGAAACGCCGGCCATCGAGGACGGCACACCGCTCGATGAGGACGGCAATCTCATCACCCGCGACCTGCTTTACGACAAGAACACTAACAAGCAATTTATCGCCGTGGAAACCCGAAATGGCAAAATCTTTTACATCGTTATCGACTACGACAAGCCGGTGGACGAGGATTTGGAGCAGTATCACGCTTACTTCCTCAATATGGTGGATGAACGGGATTTACTGGACCTTGTTGATGAGGATGATCTGACAGACGAAACTTCCTCTGCGGCCACCCCGGAGCCGTCCCCGTCCCCGGAACCGTCTTCCGATCCAGCAGATGAGGAAGAACCGGCATCGCAGAACAACACGGGCGGCATAGTTGCCGTAGTGCTGATCGTGGCGGTCATCGGCGGTGCCGCCGTGTATTTTCTAAAATTCCGCAAACCCAAGCAGTCCGTAAAGGGGAAATCCGATCTGGACGAATACGACTTTGGCGAAGATGAGGACGAATCCGCTGACGCCGGGGAACCAGAGCCGGACGCCGGGTCGGAAACGGAGGATGAAGATCAGTGAGGTATTTTACCGACAGTCCCTATGAAAAAATGATGACGCAGACACCAAAACAGCGGCGGGAGGAACAACCTCCCGCCGCACTGCATCCGAGCCATCCCTGTTATGGCTGCGACCGATATAAGGGCGGCCGCTGCGCAGGTCCCTGTTACCGTGATCTGATTATTACCCACAAGAAAAAGGAGGCCGAAAAATGCGACTTGTAATTGCTGAAAAACCGTCCGTTGCGCAGTCCATTGCCGCCGTGATCGGTGTGAAAGAGCGCAAGGACGGTTATTGTCAGGGGAACGGCATTATCGTTTCCTGGTGCGTGGGGCATCTTTTGGAATTGGCTCCCGCCGACGCCTACGATGAAAAATACGCCAAATGGCGTCGGGAGGATTTGCCTATCCTGCCCGACCGATGGAAGTATGTTGTCCCGAAAGGCAAGGAAAAACAGCTCAATCTTCTGCGGAATCTCATGTCCCGCAAGGACGTGGACGGTATCGTCTGCGCCACCGACGCCGGGCGCGAAGGAGAGCTTATTTTCCGGCTTGTCTACTCATATTGCGGCTGCACGAAACCGGTGCAAAGACTCTGGATTTCATCCATGGAGGAAAGCGCCATTACCGAGGGCTTTCAGAATTTGAAAGACAGCGCTGACTACGATAATCTGTATCAATCGGCGCTGTGCCGTTCCCAGGCTGACTGGCTGGTAGGCATCAACGCCACCCGCCTGTTTTCCGTGCTGTACGGACAGACCTTGAACGTGGGCCGTGTGCAGTCCCCGACGCTGGCCATGCTTGTTCAGCGGGAGGCCGCTATCGCGGCTTTCAAGTCCACTCCCTTTTACAACGTGACCATTGCCCTGAAAGGATTTGCCGCTACCAGCGACCGCCTGACGGATAAGTTCGAGGCTGAAAAGCTGAAAAACGCCTGCCTTGATCAAACCGCCGTCATCAAAGCTGTCGAGCGCAAGGACAAATCCGACGCGCCGCCCAAACTCTACGACCTGACTACGCTCCAGAGGGAGGCTAACCGCCTGCACGGGTACACCGCCCAGCAGACCCTTGATTACGTGCAGTCCCTTTATGAAAAGAAGCTCTGCACTTACCCCCGCACCGACAGCCGGTATCTGACGGAAGATATGGCCGGGGGATTGCCCGTGTTAATCAACGCCGTCGCCAAAGTCCTACTCTTTATGAAAGGAACGGCGGTATATATGAACCCGGCGCAGGTGATCGACAGCGTCAAAGTGTCCGACCACCACGCCATTATCCCCACGCTGACCATGCGTGGGGCCGACCTGGATGCACTCCCTGCCGGGGAACGCGCTGTATTGCACATGATCGCTGTCCGGCTGATTTGCGCCGTAGGCAATAAGCATGATTATTCCGAGACTACCGTCACTCTGGACTGTGCGGACCATCCTTTTATCGCCAAGGGAAAAGCTATCCTCGCGCCCGGCTGGAAAGAGGCTGAACAGCGGTTCCGGGAAACCCTGAAACAGCAGCCGAAGGACAACAAGGATGACGCAATCAAGCCACTGCCCATCTTGGCCGAGGGGCAGAAATTTGAGGTAATGGTTGCCGCTGTTAAAGAGGGCAAGACTACGCCGCCCAAGCATTTTACCGAGGATACGCTGCTTTCCGCTATGGAAACGGCGGGCGCGGAGGATATGTCCGAAGATGCTGAGCGCAAGGGCTTGGGCACGCCCGCAACCCGTGCCGGGATCATCGAAAAGCTGGTAAAGACCAGCCTTGTGGAGCGCAAAACGGCCAAGAAAGCAAAATATATGCTGCCTACGGAAAAGGGCGCTGCCCTGATTGCCGTCCTGCCAGAAACGCTCAAATCCCCGGTGCTTACCGCCGATTGGGAAGAACAGCTAAAGCAGGTGGAGCGCGGCGCACTGGCAGCCACCGGCTTCATGAATGGCATCATCGCCATGACCGGCGAATTGGTGCAAACCTATGAGCCGGAAGCACGCGCGGCGTTTCCCTCCGACCGGGAAACGATAGGCATCTGCCCTCGCTGCGGCGGCCGTGTGACGGAGAGCAAAAAAGGCTTTTCCTGTGAAAACCGGACTTGTGGGTTTATCCTCTGGAAAGACAACCGCTTCTTTACCGCCAAGAAAAAGGAGCTGACGAAGAAGATCGTCGCCGCTCTCCTTAAGGACGGGCGGGCGGCGCTGCCTGGCTGTTATTCCGAAAAAACCGGTAAGACATACGATGCTGTAGTTGTGCTGGATGATACCGGTGAACAGTATGTCAATTTCAAGCTGGAGTTTTCAGGCAAGAAGGAGTGAGCGCCATGGCGAAAAACATGTCGGAGCAATTAGGCCCGGAAATCCCCATCAAGGAAAGAGAACTCCCGATGGGCTTGCCGGGCGTCAACCGCCGCATGGTATCGGGTTTTATGCTGGCAAACGGTTTAGTTCTGCTTGAAAGCGAACGCGATCCCCAGGGCCGGTATTACGGCGGCGCTAGCATGGACGGCATGTATTTAAGAACGCCGCATATCTTCACGCCGATGCGGGATGCATCCGGTAAGATTCGTGCGTTCCGGGAGGTGCTTTCCAAACCGTATAAGTCCCCCAAGCGCGGCGAGCCTGAACGGTAAGGGGGAAATTCCTATGAAACTCTCCCGTTACGAACAAGAAACCGTCATCAATTTCAACGAGGAAGAAGATACGGCCAGCGTTTATACCCACAATCCGAAGCTGCGTGAGAAGCTGCTGCGCCTGACGGTCAAATACCCCGATAAAGTTAGGCTGGAGCGCCGGGAACCTCATGGAGCCGCCAGTTTTATCGTTCCCAAAAGCTGCGTATCCGTCCGGGAGCCGTATAGCGATGCGCGTCGGGCCGCCGACAGCAAGCGCGCAAAAGAAGCGAAAATATGCCCTCCCGACAGGAGCATACGCTCCCAAAATGAATAGCGAGCGCGCTCCTGCATAGGTTTACCCCGGCCTGTGCGGGGCGTGCTGTTTTTATTTCCCCGGATTCTGAAAGGAGCTAACAGATATGAACAATTACACAAAAATGCGGTTTACCAGTACCGTGGACCCGGACAGAAGCGTAATTCTTACACTCCCCTCCAAACCGGAGCAATTCCAAGAGGCTATGCGGAGCATTGGCGCGGGAACCATAGGAACGGTCTGCGAGGTCACTGATTTTATCAGCGATATTCCCGCGCTGGATCAGCTTCTGGCGGTCAATCCCGATGCTGTAATAAATGCCACGCCGGATGAGCTGAATTATGCGGCGGCGCGGATCGCGGCACTGACACCGCCAGAGCGGGAATTGCTGGACGCGGTTTCAGAAAGCCCCCTGCGTTTGCGGAAGCTGGAGCAGATCATCGACTTTCAGGAAAACAGCGAGTTTTTTCTGCTGATTCCCGAGGCGAAAAACGCCGACGCATTGGGCCGATATTACGCCTATCAATCCGGCATGGTGGACATGCCGGAAAAATGGAAAGCAGCCATTGACTTTGAAAAGCTGGGGATGATTGCCGCCGAGGCGGAGCGCGGCGCGTTCACCGCACACGGTTACGTTCTGCCCACCGGCGACGAATGGACGCCTTATTTTGAAAAGAACCGCAGCGTCCCCACAGCGTACCGCATCACTGGCGCGAAGGTCAGGCCCTCCGTCAAAGAGCGTTTGAATTCCACAAAATCCAGACCGTCCGGATCGCCGAAACATAAACACGGCACCCTCAATAATGAACGCTGAAAGGAGGCAGCATTGTGGCTGACCATGATAAAAATAAAGACCGGCTGAAGGAAATCACCGACAGCATTGAGCAGGGCATAAAAGACCTGTTCCAGAGCGACAAATATATGGAATACCTGCGTACCATGAGCCGTTTTCACCGCTATTCCCTCAACAACACCGTCCTGATCGCCATGCAGAAGCCTGACGCCACCCTTGTGGCAGGTTTCAACAAATGGCGCGACCAGTTTGAGCGTAACGTCAGGCGCGGTGAAAAAGGGATTAAAATCATCGCCCCTACGCCTTTTAAGAAGAAAATCGAGCAGGAAAAGCTCGATCCCGACACCCACGCCCCCATCCTGAACCCGGACGGCAGCATCGTCATGGAGGAAAAGGAAATCAAAATCCCCATGTACAAAGTGGTGTCCGTATTCGATGTATCGCAGACCGAGGGCAAGCCGCTGCCCCAACTTGCCAGCAACCTCACCGGCAATGTGCAGCAATATGAGATTTTCATGGAGGCGCTGCGGCGTTCCTCTCCCGTGCCGATAGGCTTTGAGCGCATCGCGGATAATTCGGACGGCTATTTCAGCTTGACCGATCAGCGCATCGCCATCCGGGAGGGGATGAGCGAGGTGCAGACCGTTTCGGCGGCTATCCACGAAATTGCCCACTCCAAGCTACATAATCGGGAGCAAGCACAGATTGCCGCCGCCCAGGGCGATGAAGCCGCCGAGCCGCCCAAACCTAAAGACCGCCGCACCGAGGAAGTTGAAGCCGAAAGCATTTCTTTTGCTGTCTGCGCCTACTACGGTATCTCCACCGGCGAAAACAGCTTCGGGTATATCGCATCATGGAGCAAGGATAAGGAACTGCCGGAGCTGCGGGCTTCTCTGGAAACCATCAATCAGACCGCTTCCGGCTTCATCAGCGATATTGACCGCCATTTTATCGATATCGCAAAGGAACGTGACATCGACCTGTCCGCACCGGAGCAGCAGCCGGAGCCTACACCTGAACAATCTGTCCAGGAGCCGCAAATCACCATTTCCGATCATACTGAACCTGCCCCCCCGCCATTCACGCCGGAGCAGCCCACCGCTGCGTCCAGCTATGAGGAATCCGGCCCCTTACCGGATACACCTAAACTCTCCGCCCCAGATGTATATCCTATGCCCGACCCCACGCTGACGATTGCTGACCGCGACGCTTACGGCTACACCGAAGATGACATGCTTCCTCTCTCTGCTGATCGCGCTGCGGAGCTGTATGAAAAAGATTTCACTGTTTATATGCTCTATGACGGAAACGGCGCTGGCATGGCTTTTGATCGGGACGATATAGACGGCCATACCGGAATGTTCGGAATCAACCGGGAGGAATGGGAGCAGAGCCAGGAATACCTGTCGCTTATGGAAGGCCATGAGGTTACGAGGCAAGAACTTGAAAACAACTTCCTCTGTAATCCTTCCGACGCCTTTGCTATCTATCAGCTCAAACATACGGAGGAAACGCGGGATTTACGATTTGAGCCGCTGGAACGCTTGCAAGCCGTGGGTCTGACCGTCGAGCGTGATAATTATGATCTGATTTACACGGATCGGCTTACCGATACCGGCAGCACGCCCGAAAAGCTGAACGCCTTATGGGAAAGATTCAACATCGACCACCCTTCGGATTTTAAGGGGCATAGCCTTTCCGTCAGCGACATCGTTGCCCTCAAGCAAAGCGGCGCTGTATCCTGTCATTACGTTGACAGCTTCGGTTTCAAGGAGCTTCCGGCCTTTCTGCAACCTGAAAACCACCTGAAAAACGCGGAAATGGCGTTGGAGGACGATTACGGCATGATCGACGGCATCATCAATAACGGCAAAAATCCAAGTATCGCGGAGTTGGAAGCCCAGGTCAAGGCTGGAGGACAGATTTCCCTTTCCGATCTGGCGCGGGCAGTCCATGACGAGCGCGCGGATAAGCGCAAATCTGTGCTGGAACAGCTTGCCGCGCAGTCCACGAAACCGGAACGTCACAAAACAGTGCCCTCAAAGGGCGCGGAAATGGAGAGATAGATATGGAAAGATTTACAGTAGAGGAAACAAATCTGATGTGCATTTACAATACCGGCACCCGGCAGGGCCTGATAGCGGAGCTTGCTGCCATGCAAACCCATCTGGAACCGGACGAAACGGAGCTTTCGGAGCTGACGCGTTCCGTTATGGAAAAGCTCTCCGCCATGAGTGATGAGCAATACGCAGGTCTTGCCGAGACGCTTGTAGCGGATTGCGAAGAATAATAGGAATACAGCGTGCAAGAAGCACCCCCCTGATTATTGGGAGTGCCTCTTGTTTTAGCTGGAATTTCCATCATTATATGCTATAATGTATTATATAGCTACAAGTCTTTAAAACGCGTATCATGGCAATAATGGGAAGTTCACTCAGTTTAGTAAATATACCATTAAGGAAAAGTTCAACCTTTTTGAAATAATTTGTGGATATGAAGCATCAAACCGAAACTGCTTAGAAGGAGGTTGACAGAACATGAATAAGATTAATGTTCGTCTGGATAACTGTTTTGGCATTCGCCATATGGAACATGAATTTGATTTTTCAAACAGCAATGTCATTGCCATGTATGCACGCAATGGCCTTATGAAAACATCGTTTGCGAAAACATTTAAAAAAGTGCAGGATGGAAAATCTGATGAAATCAAAGACGAGATTTTTAACTTGCGCGGCACTCCTCATATTGAATGTGACGGTTCAGATATTGACCCAACAAGTATATTTGTAATCAAGTCGTTTGAGAACTCATATGAAGCGGATATAACGCCCTTGCTTATTAATCAAACTGTAAAGGAACAGCTCAAAACTGTACTAAAGGCGAGAGATAAGCTGTTTAAGGCATTGGAGAAGAATTCCGGATTAAAAATTAAAAAGACATCAGTAGGAAAAGTGATTTATGAGTTGGAACCAAAAATCCTTGAAGATTTACGCTTGGATGAGAGTAGTTTCCTTGTAAATATCTTGGCCATTAAGGATGCCCGCCCAGAGCAAGATTTTTCTCAGATTACATATAATGATCTTTTTGATGCGACCGTTCTGAAAAAAATATTGTCGTCTGAATTCCAGGATAAAATAAAAGAATTTGTAGCGAGAAGCGAGGAAATATATGCTTCTTATGGATTCCTTGAAAAGGGCCAATTAACGTTGCCGAAGCTAAAAGATATTCGTAAATCATTGGAAAAAGATAAGTTTTTCGTCAGGGGAAATGGAATACTTCTTTCCGGAGCAGGACAAATATCAGATATTCACAGCTTGGAACAAAAAATAGCTGAAATAGACGAACAAATTAAAGCTGTTCCGCAATTTCAAGCGATTGAACAAATGCTTAGTGACGCAAAGGGGACGATATTAAAGGATATTGTAGAAACATGCCCTGAGCTAATAACATGGCTAACCATAGATAGATTACCCAAACTCAAAAAAGAACTATGGTATTCATACTTTAACGTAAACGCTGATTTAGTAAGCGACTTATGCAATAAGTATGAGACTTTATCTCGTGCAATAGATGCTGTTTCGTTGGATGATACTCCATGGAAGCGAGCTCTTGAAATATATAAAAAGCGTTTTGATGTCCCATTTGAAATGGAAATCACCAACTTGAAAGGTGCCATTATTGGGGAAAGTATTCCTCGTGTTGAGTTTTCTTTTTTCAAAGATGACCAAACCGTGACACTTTCCCGTGAAAAACTCGATGAACTTGATACTTTAAGTCAAGGTGAAAAGAGAGCGTTATATCTTCTCAACATTATCTTTGAAATAGAAGAGATAAAACAGAGCGGGCAAGAAAAGCTTTTTATTATCGATGACATAGCAGATTCGTTTGATTACAAGAATAAGTACGCTATTGTAGAGTATCTCTATGAGCTTGCTGAGGATAACTTGTTCAGTATGATAATTATGTCCCACAATTTCGACTTCTACAGAACCGTTTCAAGCAGGCTTGGATTGAGACGCGATTGTAGATTATTTATTGATGGTTCTGACGGAAACATTACACTTGTTCAGGAATATTATCAGAATCAACCATTTGAAAAGTGGAAAGAACATCCTATAGAGAAAAACATAATTGCCCTTGTACCGTTTATAAGAAATTTGGTGGAATACGGACGCGACTACCATACCGCTGACCCGAACGGCCCAAACACAGACTATAATCTACTCACTATGTTATTGCACGAGAAGGAACAAACACACAACATGAGATTCTCCGACCTTGTGGAGATATATAAAGCGTATTTAGGGCTGGAAACATTTGATGAAACTGTTAATCTTCAAGGCAGAGTTATTGATTCGTTGTATGCTATTTGTGATGCCCTAACGACAGCAGATACGAATCTCGAAAACAAAATAGTGCTTGCTATGGCAATTCGGCATAAAGCTGAAGAATTTATGAAACATGAGATACAGGCATACGAAGGGACGATTACTTGGAGAGGTGCACGGAGAGCCCCGGAAACTGGTTCATCCATACGCTTCTTGGAAGCAATATCAAGCAAGAATAACCAAACTCGAGAATTACTAAACGGATACAAGCAATTTGGGGACGAGAGCAAAATTAAAATCCTCGAAGAAGTCAATATAATGACACCAGAGAATATTCACTTGAATTCGTTTATGTACGAGCCAATTCTTGACATGGATGTCAATGAGCTATTATCACTTTACAGCGATGCAAAAGAACTTACAGAGAGAAATCCAGAGGGGTAAATGCATTATTCCCTTGTCTTTTCATTATATTTATTAAGTAAAAGTTAATACAAACATAGAAGAGCGGCCAAGCGGTCGCTCTTTTTATACACCCCAAAATAGAAGGAGGAATAACATGTCAAGCAAAGTACAAGCTTTCGCGCTGATGGCCGACCATGCTGCGCAGCAGCTCACCGGAAGCCGCGAACGCTGGACGGCGTTTCTGACCACCGCCGCGCGGCTCTACAAATACCCCTATCATGAGCAGCTCATGATTTACGCACAGAAGCCGGACGCGACGGCTTGTGCGGACTACGACTTCTGGAATGAAAAAATGCGCCGGTATGTCCGGCGCGGTGCTAAGGGTATCGCTCTTATTGATACGGGCGGCGACAAGCCGAGGCTGAAATATGTGTTCGACGTTTCCGACACGGGCGGCAGGGAGAATTCCCGCCGCCCTTTCCTTTGGGAACTGAACCCCGAACATGCGGACGCGGTATCGGCCATGCTGGAACGGGAATACGAGGTTTCCGGTACGGGTAGCCTTGCCGAACAGCTTCAAGGCATCGCCGCGCAGATGGCTGACGAATACTGGCTGGACAACCGGCGCGATATCCTCTATAACATTGACGGCAGTTTTTTAGAGGACTATGATGAATTTAACGCAGGTGTGGCATTTCGGGAAGCTGCCACGGTAAGTATTTCCTATATGCTGATGAAACGCTGCGGTATCGACCCCAATGAGTATTTCGAGTATGAGGATTTTCTGTCCGTATTCGATTTCAACACGCCCGCCGCCGTCGCCGCCCTGGGGACAGCAGCCAGCCAAATCTCCCAGCAGATACTGCGGCAAATTGAAATTACTGTTAAAAATCATGAGCGGGAGCATCTCGCGGAAAGGAGCGCCAGCAATGAGCGAACTGACTTACACCAAGAACGGGGATTATCTGATTCCCGATCTGATGATCACGGAGCCGACGGAGAGCATCGGCAAATATGGGAGGATGCGCAAAGCATATCTGAAGGAGCATCGCCCGGTGCAGTACAACAGCATGATTCTGTCGGAGAAACTGTACCCGCACCTGCTGGAGATCGAGCGGACGGCGAACAGCCGGATCGAGCGGATGATGCCGGAGCTGATGAGATCAGCGGGCGTGACGGAGAGCCTGAAAGCCTCCGACCCGATGCGCTGGGTGGGCCTAATGAACAATCTGAAAGCCCAGGCAGAGGAAACGATACTGGCGGAACTTATTTACAGCTAACCCTTTTCCCATCGGAACAGGAACAAATACGGCGGATTGACGAAGCGGAGAGCGTGAAGCCCTCCGCTTTTTCGTTGCCGCAGCAGGATGTTGACCATATCCTGCGCACCGGCAGCAATTCGGATAACAGCCTTCTGCGCATTTGCGCCATGTATCGCATGGATAAAGGCGCGGAGGAAAACGCCGCTTTCCTGCGGCGAGAATACCGGGGCGGCAAGGGCCTGTACTTAAACGGCGAAAAGGTGTCCGTATGGTTTAACGGGGACGGTATCCACATTGCCAAAGGCGAAACGGCGCTGTACGCCCGTTCAAAACAGCTTATTCCCTGGGATCAGGCCGAGCGCCGCATCGGGGAGTTGCTGGAGCAGGGGCAATATATCCCGCAGAACGCCCTTGCTTCCGTTGACGTTTATGAACGCACACGGCTTGCGCAAACCCTTTGGTATCTGCATAGTGATTTTACGGATGAAGCCCGGCAGACTTTTTTTGATAATGAAATGTTTCGGGGCGGCTTCCCAGACAGCGCCGCCCGTATCGCGGAGCTGCTTGCCCAGCCGGAAAGTCATGCTGCAATCACAGCCGAGCTGGAACGCTTTGTAACCGCCTATGGGCAGGATCGCGGTATATTGCGCTTTCACTTCCATAGGCCGGGGGAACTGCTGGATGCCCTGCGGGATCTGCGGCTTCCCCGGCGTGAGTATGCCTCCGACTTGACCGACGTACCGCCGCTTAAAATGTTCGTCACACAGGATGAAGCCGACTCTGCCCTTGCGGGGGGCAGCAGTTTTGAGGACGGCAAGTCCCGCATTTACGCCTTTTTCAGCCAGCCCCACAGTCCAAAAGACAAAGCGGATTTCCTTAAAAATGAGTACGGCACCGGCGGCAGGAGCCATGCCCTTTCCGGCGCGGACGGCAGTTGGGAGGATCATAGCGCCAAAGGCATTGAGTATAAGCGCAGGCCGGAGGACGATACGCTCCGATTAACATGGAGCGCCGCCGCCAAGCGAATTGACTTTCTCATTGCCAATGACCGTTATCTCACCACCGAGGAAAAGGAGCGGCTTGCGGAGCAGCAGCGGGAACAGGCCGGTTTACCGGAAACGCCGTCAATAGAGCCACCGCCACAGGAACCACGAACAGAAGAAATGGCCCCGTCAGCGGAGAGCGAGCAGCCCTCCGCTTTCTCTATGCTTTCCGTGCCGGAGCAACCTGTCATATCGCGCGAAGTCACTCAGGCCGACATTGACACCGCCATTCAGGAATGGAACGGCGATATTAAAAGTAAGCACGCCGTTGTCCGTTATATGCGGGAACACGCCCGCGATAAAGATACCGCCGCGTTTCTGCGCGCCGAGTATGGCGACGATCTGCCAGCCTTTCCCGTGACCGCGCACGGCGCGGCAACGGATTTGCCGTGGCCGAAGGTGCAGCGGCGCATCGCCCAGCTCATCACCGCCGACAGGTTCTATACCGAGGCCGAGTATAACAATCTGGACGATGTTGACCCCATCGCCATTCGTGAGCGTCTGGACAGCCCAGAAGCACAGTCTGAAACGGATACCCTAATTGCCGCCGCTGAAAAAATTGCCGCCGACAGCACCAATCCTCCTGATGAGCGGTTTGCCGTTGTAGAAACCGAGGAAGGTTATGCGATTTGGGACGATCTTCACGACGGCTATTATGTGGATGACGAGGGCGTAACAGAAGAATTCACAAGCGAATGGCAGGCCAACGCCTATCTGGAAGAAGTCAACAAGGCTGTAGCCGATAAAGAAGCGGCTGAATGGCTTACGGTTGAGCGCAGTAACAATGACACGACTGAACCGGAGCCGTTCCCATATGTTGCGGGCGAAACCGTGTGTCTGGAAGACGGCAGGCCATTTGTGATTGAAAATGTCGGCATGTTCGACATTCAGCTCCGTGATCCCTCGCTCCTGTACCCTGTTTTCCGTTCGGAAAGCAGGGGGAGCTTTCTGCGGCTCATGGGGCGTTATCCGCAGCCGGGACGGACAACAGCGGAAATCCAGCCCGCCGCTGAAAACTTCCGCATCACAGACGATACCCTGAGCGCTGGCGGCGCAAAATCCAAGTTTCATGCCAACATCGAAGCCATCCGCACACTGCAAACCATAGAGGCCGAGGGCCGTTCGGCTTCGCCGGAGGAACAGGAAGTACTCTCCCGGTATGTTGGCTGGGGCGGCCTTGCGGACGCGTTCGACGACAGCAAGCCCGCGTGGGCAAATGAATACAAAGAGCTGCAATCGATCCTGTCCCCGGAGGAATATGAATCCGCCCGGGCGTCCACCCTGAACGCCCACTACACCAGCCCCACGGTCATCCGTGCCATTTATGAGGCGATAGGCAGCATAGGCTTCCAGACTGGCAACATTCTGGAACCGGCCTGCGGCGTCGGAAACTTTTTTGGCTGCCTGCCGGAAGAAATGTCTGCGTCCCGGCTCTACGGCGTGGAACTGGACGGCATTACCGGAAGAATCGCAAAGCAGCTCTACCCGGACGCCGACATTACCGTAGCGGGCTTTGAAACCACCGACCGGCGGGACTTTTACGATATCGCCGTGGGCAACGTCCCTTTTGGGCAGTATCAGGTCAACGACCGGGTTTACAACAAGCTCGGCTTTTCCATTCACGATTACTTTTTTGCCAAAGCCATAGACCAGGTGCGGCCGGGCGGCGTCATCGCTTTTGTCACCAGCAGATATACCATGGATAAGCAATCGCCGGAGGTACGGCGCTACATCGCCCGGCGCGCGGAGCTTTTGGGGGCCATTCGGCTCCCAAATAACGCGTTCAAAGCCAACGCCGGGACGGAAGTGGTGTCAGATATCCTCTTTCTGAAAAAGCGCGACCGGCCCATTGAAATTGAACCGGATTGGATACATCTCGGCAGAAACGAAGATGGCTTTGCCATCAACAGCTATTTCATCGACCACCCGGAAATGGTACTGGGTACGCCCACCTCGGAGAGTACGCAGTACGGCAGGCAGGATTATACTGTTGCGCCCATTCCCGGCGCTGATCTTGCCGACCAGCTTCATGAAGCGGTTGCCCACATCTCCGGACAGTATGCCGAGGCTGAACTGCCCGATTTAGGAGAGGGCGAAATCATTGATACATCCCTCCCGGCAGACCCAAATGTAAAAAACTATTCCTACACCGTGGTGGACGGCGAGGTGTACTACCGGGAGAATTCCCGCATGGTGCGGCCCGACTTGAACGACACCGCGATTGAACGCATCCGGGGCATGGTGGAGCTGCGGGACTGTGTGCATCAGCTCATCGACCTGCAAATGGATGAATTCACCCCGGACGCGGCCATACGCGAAAAGCAGGCGGCGCTTAACCGGCTCTACGACGCTTTCACCACCAAATATGACCGCATCAGCAGCCGGGGCAACAAGCTGGCGTTCTCCGACGATTCCTCCTACTACCTCTTGTGTTCTCTGGAGGTGCTGGACGATGACTGCAATTTTGAGCGCAAGGCCGATATGTTTACCAAACGCACCATCCGGCAGCAGCGCAGCGTTACCTCCGTGGATACCGCCGTCGAAGCGCTGGCCGTGTCCATCGGGGAGCGCGCCAAGGTGGATTTGCCCTTTATGGCGCAGCTTTCCGGCTTGCGTGAAGATGAGGTCATTGCAGACCTCACTGGTGTCATCTTCAAAGACCCCGCCTATGGCGATGATCCTTTCGTGGGCTGGCAAACCACCGACGAATACCTTTCCGGCAATGTCCGGCAAAAGCTCCGGGAAGCCCGTCGTGCGGCGGAACGCGATTCGGCGTTTCAGCTCAACGTGGAGGCGCTGGAAAAAGCGCAGCCCAAGGATTTAGACGCTTCGGAGATCGAGGTGCGGTTGGGCGCAACGTGGATTGACAAGGGATATATCCAGCAATTCATGGAGGAAACCTTCAATACGCCCCGATACCTGCGCGGCACCATCGAGGTCAAATATGCAGCCTACACCGCCGAATGGCAGATTACGAACAAGACCCGCGTACCCTACAGCGACGTGGCCGCCTACACCACTTACGGCACCGACCGGGCCAACGCTTACCGGATTCTGGAGGATTCCCTGAACCTCCGGGACATCCGCATCTATGATACGGTTGAGGACGCAGACGGCAAAGAGCGCCGCGTCCTCAACGCCAAGGAAACGACCCTGGCCTCCCAAAAACAGCAGGCCATCCGGGACGCTTTCCGCGACTGGATATGGCGTGACCCGGAGCGGCGGCAGACCCTTGTGAAGCAGTACAATGAGGAAATGAACAGCACCCGTCCCCGCGAATACGACGGCAGACACATCACTTTCTCCGGCATGAACCCGGAAATCACGCTGCGGGAGCATCAACTAAATGCCATCGCCCACATTCTCTACGGCGGAAATACTCTCCTTGCCCATGAGGTGGGCGCGGGCAAGACCTTTGAAATGGTTGCAGCCTGTATGGAAGGGAAGCGTCTGGGCCTGTGTCAGAAAAGCATCTTTGTGGTGCCCAACCACCTGACCGAACAGTGGGCGTCGGAATTTCTGCGGCTGTATCCCGCCGCAAATCTGCTGGTCACAACGAAAAAGGATTTTGAAACTTATAATCGCAAGAAGTTCTGCGCCCGAATCGCCACCGGCGACTACGATGCCGTGGTTATCGGCCACAGCCAGTTTGAGCGCATCCCCATCAGTCCGGAGCGGCAGGAACGGCTCTTGCAGGAGCAAATATGGGAGATCACCGACGGCATTGCCGAGGTGGAGGAAAGCGGCGGCGAGCGTTTCACCATCAAGCAACTGGAGCGCACGAAAAAGGGGCTGGAGGCGCGGCTGGAAAAACTGCAAGCCTCCGACCGCAAGGACGATGTGGTGACTTTTGAACAGCTTGGCGTTGACCGTATATTCGTTGACGAGAGCCACAATTACAAGAATCTGTTCCTGTACACAAAAATGCGCAACGTGGCGGGGCTTGCCGCCACCGACGCTCAGAAGTCCTCGGATATGTTCGCCAAGTGCCGCTACATGGATGAGCTGACCGGCAACCGTGGTATCATTTTTGCTACCGGCACACCTATCAGCAATTCCATGACCGAGATGTATACCATTCAGCGGTATTTGCAATACGACCGGCTTAAGGAACTGGATATGACCCATTTCGACTGCTGGGCCAGCCGGTTTGGAGAAACCACTACCGCCATTGAGCTGGCCCCAGAGGGTACCGGCTACCGGGCGCGCACCCGCTTCGCCAAGTTTTTTAACCTCCCGGAGTTGATGAACCTCTTTCGGGAAGTAGCGGACATCAAGACCGCCGATCAGCTCGACCTTCCCGTGCCGGAGGCGGTGTTTCATAACGTGGCGGCCCATCCCACTGAGCATCAGAAGGAAATGGTGCAAACATTATCCGAGCGGGCGTCCCTTGTTCATTCCGGCACGGTAGACCCTTCCGTAGATAACATGCTGAAAATCACCTCGGACGGGCGCAAGCTCGGCCTTGACCAGCGTATCATCAACCCCATGCTTCCCGATGAACCTCAGAGCAAGGTCAATCTGTGCGTAGACAATATTTTTGATATATGGGATAAGGGGCAGCCTGATCGCCTGACCCAGCTTGTGTTCTGCGATATTTCCACCCCCAAGACAGGCGCGGCGAACGCGCAGGCCGTCGCTGCCAAGGCCGGGGACAAGACCATCAACGGCGTGGAGCTGCGCGCGCTGGAGAACATGACGGAAGCGCCGGACGCTCCTGATGAACCGGCGTTTACCGTGTATGAGGATATCCGGCAGAAACTCCTTTCGCGAGGCGTTCCCGCCGAGCAGGTTGCGTTTATTCACTCGGCCAACACGGATGTGCGTAAAAAGGAGCTGTTTGCCAAGGTGCGCTCCGGCCAGGTGCGCGTGCTTCTTGGCAGCACTTTCAAGATGGGCGCGGGCACCAACGTGCAGGATCGTCTTGTGGCGCTCCATGACCTGGATTGCCCGTGGCGGCCCGGCGATCTGGAACAGCGCAAGGGGCGTATCGTCCGGCAGGGCAACGGGAACGAGCAGGTGCATATTTTCCGTTATGTGACGGAAGGAACCTTCGACAGCTATCTGTATCAGACCGTGGAAACCAAGCAAAAATTCATTTCGCAGATCATGTCCAGCAAAAGTCCGGTTCGCTCCTGTGAGGACATCGATGAAACGGCTCTCTCCTATGCCGAAATCAAAGCGCTGTGCGCCGGAAATCCGCTCATCAAGGAGCGTATGGACCTGGACATCGACGTATCCCGGCTCCGGCTGATGAAGGCCGACCACCAAAGCAAACAGTTCCGTCTGGAGGATAACCTGCTCAAATACTTCCCGGAGCAGATCGAGCAGAGCAAGGGCTTTATTCGGGGCTTTCAAGCGGATATGGTGACGCTGACGGCACACCCCCATCCGCTGGATGGGTTCTCCGGCATGGAGGTTCGCGGAGATCACCTTATTGACAAGGAAAATGCCGGTGCCGCGCTGCTGGATGCCTGCAAGGAGGTCAAGGGGCGCGATCCAGTGCCGGTCGGCAGCTATCGCGGCTTTGTCATGCAGGTATCCTTTGATGCATTTGAAAAAGTCTACAATCTGACCCTCAAGGGAGAAATGTCCCATCGCGTGGAACTGGGCAAGGACGCCCGCGGCAACCTGACCCGCATTGACAATACCCTCGCCTTGATGCCGGAGCGTCTGAAAAGCGTTCAATCCCAGCTTGATAACCTGTATGCGCAGGTAGAAGCGGCGAAGCTGGAGGTCGGTAAGCCCTTTCCGCAGGAAACCGAGCTTCAGGTGAAATCCGCACGGCTTACGGAGCTAACGGTGCAGCTTAATATGGATAAGCCCCCCCAGCAGGCCGAGCGCACCATTGCAAAAACGGAGCGCTCTTCGGTGCTGGATGCGTTGAAGCAATATGTACCGGATCGAACGGCTGAAAAGAAAGCAGGTTCCAGGGATCGTGAGGCCAGATAAAAAGGCGGCTCCGGCGAAGCCAGGTGCTTACGCCGGAGCCGTCATTCGGATGTTGTTTCTTCGGCTTTCGCCTTGCGTTTCTGTTTCTGCGCCGCTTTCTTCTGGCGCTTTTCATCTATTTCATGCAGCCATATGCTGACCGGCGCTTTCCACGGTTCGCTTTTATTCGGGATGTTTTTAATCAGGCTGCGCGGATTCAGGCCGAGGCGCTTAGCTAGTGCAATATCCTCGTTATTCAGGCGGCATTTCTTTTTAGCGTCCTGCCACATCTGTTCACTGTATGCCATTTTTTCACCCCGCTTTACGAAAGATTCTATCACAAATTATTTCATTCTGAAATCAGGAGGATCATATGAACACAATACCCGTATACAAATATCCCGCCGTCTACGCTCGGGAGAACAATGAACTGGAGCAGTACCGTGCGTCCCACAAGGCAAACGTGGCCTGCAAGGACGCAATTGAAACGGCCATCCGAGACAATTACCGCAATAATTGTCTCGGCAGCGACACCGCAAAACAGGTCATTGCCGAATTTGGATTTGACCGCACTCTCTATGTGCTTGCGAACACCGTCCGCGAGAAAGATTGGGATGGGCGCATTGACCGCAAAAATAAGGATTGGGCGCGGACGATTCCTGTCTTTGACGATGATAACGGCTTTGGGGATAATCGAAACCTGGAATTTATCGTTGATAGAGCGCATCCCGGTCTGGTAGACCTTTTCATCAATCAGGCGCGGCGCGAATACCTGCTGACCCAGCCTCATACCAAAGAAGACATTCAGGCGGAGGCCGGGCGGCTTCTCCGGCGGTTACAAGCCGAACGTGAGCCGAACAGCCCCAGCGGGACGCATTTCATGGCGCAGATCTCGCCGGATTTCCTTATTCGGGCATCCACCAAAGACCACGACCGGCTGTTCGCCCTGTTGCCGTTCAAATCCCTCACCTTCTCCACGCTCAATGATCGGAAAGGAATTTTCGCGTTTATTCAAAAGGATGAAAACCGTGATCAGCCTCTGCGCTTGCGAAAGCCCTCGGTCAAAAAGCAGTTGCAGGCCAAGCCGACCGAACGCAAGCCGCATACCAAAACGGAAATGGAGCGGTGACGCCATGACGAACCGGAAACGGAGCATTCAGCTACACTTCATGGTATCGGAGCGTGAAAGGGAGCTGATCGAACAGAAAATGGCGCAGATGCGCACCCGTAACATGGGAGCCTATCTGCGCAAGATGGCGGTTGACGGCTATGTGGTCAATCTGGATTTATCCGCCGTGGGAGAACTTGTGTCCCTCCTGCGCCGATGCAGCAATAACTTGAATCAGCTCACGCGCAGGGCGCACGAAACCGGGAATGTCTATAAAGCCGATATAGAGGATTTGCGCCAGAATTACGACCGTTTATGGGGTATGGCGGGTAAGATACTCACCGAGCTTTCCGATATTCGGTGATGGAGCGTATGCTCCTGTGCGGGACGGCAAAATGGACTTCCGCGTCTTTGTGCGCTATGATTTTGCTATAAGCAAGAAAAAACGTCTGCAAGGAGGTTCCTCATGAGGATACTGTTAAAAATATTATTGTCCCCCGTTATCCTTCTGCTGAGCATTTTAGTGGCGGCCTGCCGGTTCCTCTGCGCCTTTTCTTCGATGATCCTCGGAATACTGGCCTTCGTCTTCTTTGCCGTTGCTCTTGGCACAATGGTTCTGCTGGGCGAGTTTTGGGAGGGCGTGAAGATTGTAGTTCTAGCGTGGCTCATCTCCCCGTATGGCATACCGCTGTTCGCGTCCTTTCTGGTGGAGTTGGTGGATGGCCTGAACAGCAGGCTGAAAGCAATATAAGACTGAACCACAAAAATACGGCTTGCGCTTCAGTTACTCTGACGCAAGCCGCCTTTTTGTTTATTGCTTATCTGAAATAGCAAACGCTTCGAGCAGCTTATTCAAAATATCATTGGCAATATTAAATTGTTCTGGCGGCAGACGTTTGAGCCGTGAAGTCAGGGCACTCATATCATTTTCTGTTCTATTTTCAAACAAAAGATCGTCACTGGAAATAGATAAGATCAGACAGATTCTCTTAATGGAAGATAAGGAAACACCCACAGCGCCACGTTCGATAGCTGATATATTCTTAGTCCCCATTCCGATCAATTCCGCAAATCTATCCTGCGTCAGACCAGCTATTTCTCTGGCCTTTTTTATTCTGTTGCCTATCTCAATATTGATATCCTTTTTCTCTTTCAACTTAACACCACCTTTTAGCATTAGTTTATGTGACGGTATCATTGACTTAAACATGTTAGTACAACTATAATATGTCGCGTTACTAACGCTACTTATGAAAGACAGGAGAAAAAGAAAAATGTCAATGAAAATGGCTTGCGCGTTTACCGGGCATCGTCCGGTAAGATTCAGTTTTGGTTATGATGAGGAAGATGAGAAATGCATACGGCTGAAGCTGACGCTGGCGGCTCAGATCAGCAGGCTGATAGAAAGCGGCGTTTCCACGTTTTATACCGGCATGGCCTTGGGGACAGACCAGTGGTGCGCCGGGATTGTGCTGGATATGAAGCGGCAGTATCCGAATGTGCGACTGATCGCCGTGCTCCCTTGTGAAACGCAGGCCAGCAAATGGTCGCCGGAGCAGCGGGATCGGTATTTCAATACGCTTGCAGATTGCGATGATGTCATTACGCTGAATACTCGTTACACACCGGAGTGTATGCTGGAACGCAACCGCTACATGGTGGATCATGCCGCATATCTCATGGCCGTTTACGACGGCGGGAACAAAGGCGGCACGGCTTATACCGTTCGCTATGCACGGGAGAAGCAAAGACAGATTATCGTCATTCGCCCGGATACGCTGGAAGTCATTTCGGCTGTAGATTTTGAGGCTTTGGAACGGAGAAAGCAGCTCCGGATTCTTCCGAAGAAAGAGAACGATACATAAAAATGCGGCGGGATGCGCTCTTGAAGCGCCCCGCCGTTTTCGATGGGAGGTGAGTTTTCCTTTGGCAACCACACGCCTAATTTCCATGCACATTAATAAGGGCAAGACCATTGTCCAATGCCTGACAGACCGCACCGATTATTCTAAAAATCCCGATAAGACAAATGACGGCGAATACATCAGCGCCTATGAATGCGATCCCGCCATTGTGGATGCTCAATTTCTTCTTTCCAAGCGGCAATACAAGTCCATCACCGGCAGGGAACAGAAAAATGATGTAATCTCCTATCAGATACGCCAATCCTTCAAACCCGGTGAAATCACACCGGAGGAAGCCAACCGTATAGGCTACGAGTTGGGGATGCGCTTTACAAAAGGCCGCCATGCTTTTCTTGTGGCGACCCACATTGATAAAGCGCATATCCACAACCACATCATCTATAATTCCACATCACTGGACTGTCAGCGCAAGTTCCGCGATTTCCGTGGTTCCGGCCTTGCCGTTCGGAAAATCAGCGACAGGCTTTGTCTGGAACACGGTCTTTCCATCATTGAGAACCCCAAGCGCGGAAAGAAGCATTACGGCAAATGGCTGGGCGATAATCGAAGGCCCTCTTTTCAGGAAAACCTTCGTATTGCGATTGACGCGGCTCTTGCCAAAAAGCCCATTGATTTTGATGCGTTTTTACGGAGCATGCAGCAGACGGGTTATGAAGTTAAAGCAGGAAAGCATCTTGCTTTTCGTATTGCCGGACAAACGAAATTTTCTCGCCTCCACTCTCTGGGCGAAGGATATTCGGAAGATGAAATTCGTTCTGTTATAGCCGGAGGGAAAACCCGCACACCGAGCAAAACAAAACGCCCTGCCAGACAAGCACAGGGCGTCAATCTGATGGTAGATATTCAAGCAAAATTGCAGGCAGGGAAAGGCCCCAGTTACGAACGTTGGGCCAAGGTTTTCAATCTCAAGCAGATGGCACAGACAATCAACTTTCTTACCGAGAACAATTTGTTGGAATACGCAGAGCTTGAAGAAAAAGCAGCGGCGGCAAGCGCCCGTTTCAACGAACTGTCAGCACAGATTAAGGCCGCTGAAAAACGCATGACCGAGATCGGAAATCTTAAAACGCATATCATCAATTACTCGAAAACCCGCGACATTTACACCGCCTATCGCAAATCCGGATACAGCAAAAAGTTCTATGAGGAGAACGCTTCGGACATCCTTCTGCACAAGGCGGCAAAGTCTGCGTTCGATGCACTGCCGGGGAAGAAAATCCCCACGATAAAGGCGCTCCAGGCCGAGTATGCAACGCTGCTGGCAGAAAAGAATAGAGCCTATTCCTGGTATTCTGCCGCGCGCAAGGAAATGAAGGAATTGCTCACAGCAAAAATGAATGTCGACCGGCTTTTGAGTAATGCACGGGAACAAACTGAAAAAAACAGAAAGCAAGACAAATGGCCTTCAGTTCAATAAGGATAGTTTTTCTTCTTGTACGGCTCAGAACGTTCATGTACCATAATTTATTATTGGGAATCTGGGTATCTAAATCGCTCGACAATCTTTTTTTGTTCGTCAGTCAATTCATCATATTTATCATTAAATATAATTTCTTGTTCGTTAATGCTATCAATACAATTGTTTGCCCACTCAATGTCCTCAAAAGTTAAGCCATAACGAAGCATCCAAATATCGCGTTCATCATCTGTTCCATATCGGATATATTTTGCTAACCTAAGGGCGCGGTTATCATCTTTAGAGGTTTGATTTTGATAATACTGATGAAATATAGCATAGAAAATGTCCGTGAGCTTGAACCCTATGAGTTTATCCATGTAATCATAGGTGTCATAAATAATGCGATCGTAATCGACCTGAATTGCTGGCATGGTGCCGAACAAGGAATAGTTATTAAGCGTTTTGTCTGGAATATCATCGTATTCGCGCAAAAACTGTGCTTCCAACTTGGCGATTTCATCCGTCTTGCCGAGCTTCTCAAGTTGCGTACGTTCCTTCTTTTTTGAAGCATAATCATATCTATACTGGCAAATTAAGCTGAATGTTTTTTTGTAAACACGCCAAAGCATAATCTTTATTGCCTGATTAAGGATGCTCTTTTCGGCACTCACTAATTCGCGTCCAAGGTAAATTTGGTAAAGGGAGTAGAAATCTTGGTACATTTCCTTTCGGTCATTCTGCTCCTCATTGTCCCATTGGGGATAAACAAGCTGTCCGTGTTCGTCAAACATCATATCTAACAGCGTCGGTATAATAGATGTTATTTCTTCCGTAGCAAGCTTTTGGACATCATTATTCGTTAGATTGTATTCGTCGTTAAACTGATCGTTTTTTATTGCTTCCTTGAATTCCTCGTACTTTTCATCAAGTTTTTCGTCATCTCTGTCGAGATGAGATTGTTCTGATATGCGCTCTGGCTTGCTTACAACCGAGCGAAATGGGCTTTGATTGTCTTGTTTTACGATTGCTGCGCCAATATCAAATACATCCATTTCCGTAGAGCGTCCGGCTCTACCTATCAGGTTTTTAACAGAGAGAGGCTTGCTTTTTTCAAAGCGATTCAAGTAAACCACATCAAACGGCATATTTATGCCCTGCTCAAGCGTAGAAGTGGCAAAGCAAATTCGGCAGAAGCCTTTCTGAGTAAAATGTTCCAATATTAGTCTTGCCCGGAGAGGAATAGAACCGTGGTGAACGACAATGCCATGTTTCAGATGTTCGAGTGTTCTTGAAAAATAATTAGCGCTTTTTCCGTTTGAGGCACCGATATATTCCCGCAGTTTTTCTACCAATTCCAACGCTTCGGGATCGGTTATCTGCTGGCATAATTGAATGTATTTTTTGAAATCAGTATAGACTTTGTCGTTGTAAATATGTTTCTTTGGTACATATATAAGGACGCTACCACCGTCTTTTATTGCCTTTTCTATTGGATCGAAAGCGGCAGGAACACGGCGTTCTCCCATAACACTTTTATCAATACCAAAATGATAAAAGCGTCCCGTGGACTGATCGTGAGAATAAAATATTTGCCCGACATTCTTCTGTTCATACTGAACAGCCATGGCATTATCGCTTATATCTACATTGTTTTTCTTTAATTGAGCTTCAGGGTTAGCTACAAAAGGATGGGCAAAAATGCACTTAGCGTTAGGAAATGATTTTCGAACACGACGGACTATACTGTCAAAATATAAGCCTCGTACTGAATCTTCATCGCTTAACTGTGCTTCGTCGAAAAGCACAAGTCCGATGTTCAGTTTATCTTTCAACTTAAACAACTCTCTTGCCCGTTCCGGGGTTAGGATAAAAATATTGCGCTTTGCGTGTTTGGTGTTGATTATATCCACAAAAGTAAGGATGTTGACAGCTTTGTCTTCAATAATTTCATGGACACGATCAAAATACTCATTTATTAAAGCCCTTGAGGGAACGATAACGGCAACATCGTAATCTGCTGTTTTAATAAGATTCCGAAAGACAAATGATTTCCCAGTGCTCGTCGGAGCTGAAAAGCTGAAGGTTTTCATTTGCCGAATCTTCTTCAAAATATCTGCCTGAACTGGGGTATACTCTTCGCCGAATTCTTCTTTTATGTATTTCCCATAATCAGCGAAGATGAGACTAAGAAAAGTGTCGGGATTCGGACTTTTGAAATACAAACCCATCATTTCAATGATATCGGATTCGTGTTCTTTAAAATAGTTAGGTTTAAAGAGCTTGAGATATGAAAATATCTCAAGTACGGAACTATCGACTGAACCTTCCTTAAAGAGCCTTTGCCGAGCGTAAGCGAGATGCGCATCAAGATTTATTCCGTCGCGGATTTCAGCTATTCGGTTTATGGATTTTGTAGCTGTCATATGTTCACCGCCACTATCACAATTTCTTCATACGGAAGAAGTTTCAAGAAGTCTTGGTGTTTAATTACACTATCAATAAGACTGTCACTTGCCGTGGATTTTGCAGAAAACGCTATTGCAAATCCCTTGAAGCCATCGTTCGCTCTGGTTAGAGCTTCGGAAGTACAAAAATCACGCAAATCAGCTAACTGTTTAACATCCTTGCCATCCTCTATAAATTTTGAGACTTGTGAAATTGCAGTAGCGTGAGCACTTTGCCGCGAGTTATATTTTGCCTCTCCGAAAATAACGGTATTGGTAGTGTTGTTTTGACTGTGAAAATCAAAACCGGGGTTGCCGGAGATTTTCATGCCAAGCAGTTCAGCCAGAGGAATGTGTAGGTAGCTCATCTGGCTTAAGAGCGACTCACGCGCCAGTTCAGACACCACATATTCTCCAGCTTCTTTAGTCACCTTATCGTCTGAGGAATCATCGAACTTTTTCTTGATATCGGCGATTGTTTCCTCCGCACGCTTCTTGAAACTGCTTTTCAAATAATCTTCATCGAAACGGCTCAACCATGATAAATCCATAAGCGCTTCGATTATTTGGGAGAGTGTGTCCTGCAGATTTTCGGGATCAATGCGGATGAAGGTAATGTTCTTATTATCTGTGTGATCCACAGACTTACATTCAATAACCTTCATTGTAACACCCCTCCTTACAAGATTACATCGCGGAGCAACGACCAAAAAGAACTGAAAACATCGTCGCTATACTCCTCTGTGCAAATGCACAATTCGCCGCTCTTTTTATCTTCGCGCACAAAACCGCCCTTCATGCCGTGCCTTTGCAGGAAGCTTTTCAATACGGCAAACTTGCGAGGTGAGAATTTGTCTATATCCTGACTGTTGCCGTATTTATCAAAGCCACCTTTTGTTTCAATAATCCAGCATTCGTCATTAACACATATGATATAGTCAGGGAAGAATACGCGAACCTTCTGAAAGGCATCCTCGTACACGATAGAAAAATACTCCGATCCTTTATCACCGTTTTTGTATACCCATTCTACGGAAGAAGCTGTCTCGCAGAATTTTTCAAATGCTTTTTCTGAGGAAGAACGAGGAGCTGCAGAAGACAAATAGCCTTCGTAAACATTCTTATTCCAAACGGCTTGGAGCTTTTCGGAAGCATCATAGGTAAACTCACATTCATGTAAGAATCTAAATTCTTTTTCCGTCCGCTTGTCGTTTAACGTGTCCGATATAAATCTAATCTGATTCAAAATAGCCGCCGAAGCGTCGCGCACGATATTTTTTAGCAGGTCGCGGTTATTGAGCGTAAAAGCGTATAATTCGCTGGTCGTGGTGAACAAAAGAATCTGATACGTGCTCTTGTTCGAGCTTTTCATAAAGAGCCGCCTGAAAATTGCGTTCAAATGCTCGTATTTCAAACCCACACGCAGAGCTATTTCACCAACAATGTGGTGGTACTCTCTGCCGTGGATGGTTGTGCTTACGGGTGCCTGAACATAGGTGGTGTTCAAATCTTGGTAGCTGCTTCTTTCTCCGGCGGCAATGATCTCGTTTTCTTCGGCGACATATTGCCGTACCTGATCAGAGAAGATAAAACCGTTAGCCTCCAAGCGCTTTTTATTGTCAACTGTTCTTCCGTCGATGTTATACTGCTTTTTGAAATAGCTGTATATCGCCTTAAGAATCTCTCGCTGATCCCGCGCAAAAGGAACGCCGGAAACTTGTTCGCAGGTTAGGCGAACCGATTTATATTCTGACTTGAGATACAGCGTGGCACCTTCCAACGCACCTTTGCCGAGGCTCTGCTTTACACTTTCGGTGAATTTCTCGTCTAGTGTAAACAGATAGCAGCTATCGAGCAATGGATCACCGTAGTGCTTTGCCTCCGGCATCCGGCGGATGCGCCCGATTGTCTGTATCTCAAATGTTTCACTCATATGGTCACGGAGTTTAACGAGAATATGCGCCCTTGGGCAGTCCCAACCTGTAGCAATCGCCTGTTTGATAATTATAGCTATCGGTTTCGCACTGTTCGGCACAATTTCTTCTTCCGATGAGTTCTCATGCTTTTCAGAAAGACGAACTGCAAGCAATCCGTTGTCATAAGTTATACCTTTTGCTTCAAACCACTTTTCAACGCCATCCAAGAGGACATCGTTTTTGTTCGGAAGCTGTACGACAATAAGAGGGTTCACTTTTGAACCATGAGAAGAGAACGACGAATAGAGCTTCCTGTGTTTGTCAAGAGCCTTTGTCAGCAGATAGTCTATCTGGTTTGTAACTTCATCGCCTTGTTTGATACCCTCGTTAATAACAAGGACTTTTTTTATAAGCTCTGCGGCAATAACCTCCGCTTCCGGCACTTCTATGCGGGTTGCATCGGTGTATGCTTTAGGTGTGGCAGAAGCACGGATAATTTTATTCGTTCTGAAATAATCGATTATTTCCTTGCCTTTGATGGTGTCCCCTTCATGACTTTCGTCAACGATAATTTTGAAGGAAAGACCAGCATTAAGAGCTTTTTCTATATGTTCAAGGAAGTTTGTACGTTCACTCGGCTTGAGCGCATTATTGCTAGACTTATTCAGCGACTCCCAGTTAATAAAGCAGACATCATTTTCTTCAAAACCGCTTGTCATAACATCTAAGAGCGTTTTTGTCTGCGAGTTATGGATATACCTATCCATCTTCTTTTTACTTTGCTCTTCCAGATCACCTTTGCCCGGAGTAAGCCAAATAAACACCGTTTTTGCAAACGATTTGAGATACTCGTCCATAAAATAGGTGAGAATAATTGTTTTGCCGCTTCCCGTACAGCTTTTTAGGATAATATCTCGCTTATCATCCTGCATAGCTACCATAAGGTCAGCAATGGCTTTTAATTGAAATTCAGCTGGAATACTCATTGATTAACCCCCCAATCCCTTATAGTAGTAGTCAGGAATAATAATCAGTTCA
The DNA here is from genome assembly GCA_023415475.1 of Bacillota bacterium. Classification (GTDB taxonomy): domain Bacteria; phylum Bacillota; class Clostridia; order Lachnospirales; family Lachnospiraceae; genus Mobilitalea. Next base: position 39,542 of record JAEZKL010000019.1, read on the forward strand.
ATTTCAAGTGACTTCATCGTTTCTTCCTGTTCGGCGGTTAACAGGACATCATGCCCAACATATAGTCGCTTGCATAGATTTAGTAAATCTGTGTTTTCAAAGAACGCATCGGCTTCCTCATCGGTCAAAACAATAGAGTTCTCGGCATTATCGCTGAAATTCACGCCGTTTTCCAATTCAACCAGTTCCCGAACATATTTAAGCAGTTCCGGCGCGTAATCGTAGTAGAACATTGGATTACCTTCCTGATCTTTTTGAGAAACGAAATCCACACGATAATACTTCAATGAAGCTTGATAATTGTCGCGGTCAATTACTCTCCTAATGCGCTCGTAGGTCACCTCGCGGCAGATATCGTTTTCATTATTAGTGCATAGAATAAATCGGCGGTTACCACCATCGTTGGCATTCGCTTTCATAACCGCCTGTCCCGTAGTGCCGGAGCCAGCAAAGAAATCGAGAATTATGTCCTCCTCGTTAGATCCAATTTGAACACATTTACTAATTAAACCGAGTGGCTTTGGGAACTGGAAAAGCTGCGACAATCCCAATTCTCCCAATTCAACAGTTCCGCGCTCTGATATAACATCAGTATCAAACCAGATGGACTTTGCCTTGTATGTAGACTTACGGTATTTTTCATATATATTGTAGCCACCGTCTCTTTTCACTCGTGCTACAAGGTTTGAAATTTGTGTGTTCGGCTGAATATTTTCGGTCGACAGTTTTGTTCCCCAACGCCAGCAACTTTCTTCACCTTTGGAGTTATAAGGTAGCACTTCCATGCTGTAATCCTCGGTTTGCACAAGCGAAACAGGGCAAAATCCGTCTTTGTCAATTACATCTGGATTGACATAAAAGGGATAAAATAGGTTTGGTCGATTAAATCTACCGAACTTTGGGTTTCGGTTACGCAACTCACGAACATTATATCTGCCAATAGTGTCCATTAGGTTGAGATCGCTATCTTCCTCCGTTTTTTCAATCTCATTGAACTCCGCATCAGGGGACTTCGTGTAGATAACAATGTACTCATGTGTTTTTGCGATCTGTTTGTATGTTTGTCCTCTTTTATTGGACTGCACGATTACCTGGGAAAAAAAATTGTCTGCGCCGAATATATCATCGCACAACAGACGCAAGTGTGGCTGCTCGTTATCATCGATGGATATAAAAATAATACCATCATCCGTGAGGAGCCTTTTTGCCACAAGAAGCCTTTGGCGCATAAAAGAAAGCCATTTGCTATGCATAAAGGTATCTGTTTTATCGATCCGCTCGTCGTCATAGGCAAAATCCTTGTTGCCAGTATTATATGGCGGATCAATATATATCATCTTAATTTTTCCGCGATGCGTCTTGAGTAGCAGCTGCAACGCCGCAAGGTTGTCACCTTCAATAAGAAAGTTCATTTGCCCACCGTTATTGATAAACAAATCCAACTTTTCAGTAAGCACAGGTACATTATCTGCAAGGATTTCATCTATGCCCTCGCGATGCTCTTCAAACACTAAACCATATTTTTTGGATTTTACTTCCTTTTCAAGTTCAGAAAGGTACACCAACAAAGCCCCTGTATTTTCGTCCTGTGGAGCTTCTGCAATATATGTTCGAATGGCTTTGATTTTGTCAATTAAATTATCCCTTTTTTCTTTGGAGATATTAGTACTCACTCAGTTTCCTCCTGTTCAGGCAGAATTTCCATTATATCTTCAATTCCACAACTTAGTGCGGCACAAATCTTTACTAACACATCTGTCTGTACATTTTCACCTTTTGTAAGTTTTGCAACTGAAGCAGAACTGATTCCTGCCATTTGACACAAATCGCGCTTCTTTAAATCTTTATCAATCAGCAACTTCCATAGCTTCTTGTAGCTAACGATCACGATTTCACCTACCTATTTGTCGCATTTTACAAAATTATATCATAATTTTTTAAAAATGCAAAATTAAAATTTACGAATGTGAAATATGTATTTTCGATAAGCGAAATTCTGTTTTCGTCCGTTAAAATAAAATTGGATGGACAAACTTACTAAAAACAACAAGAGTACCGGATGAGGCTTTCCCTCCTTGGCTGCAAAACGGCGCGGTCAGGGAACCGCGTCAAGGGCGGGCGCAACCCGTTCATCTTGACCTTGATGCGGGTTTTTGACCGTGCAATCTGCGGGGCGAAAGCCCTGCATGGAAGCGTCCGCAAGGACGCGCAGCCGCCCCCGAACGGGGGCGTTCAGTAGGGATTGGGGAACCTTCCCCAACAAGCATTTTTTGCGAAATTGACCGGAGGGAAATTGAAGCAAAAAAGCAAGGTGTGTACCACCTTGCCCTGCTTGCCAATTTTGTTATTCGTCATCCAACGTATGATTCAATCGTCTATTTATCAGCGTCTTTAGATTCTGCAATTCCCCTCGCGGTTGAGGACATGATAATAAGATCCTTATCGTCCATTTTATCAAGTAAGCTATCAAGTTGTCTCCGCCGCGTTGTCTTAATCTCATTCTTGTTTGAGAAGAAGAATTGATCTACCGATATATCAAGAAGTGTGACAAGCTCGTAAAATATTTGCAGACTTGGATGTTGGCCATTATTCTCAATAGAAGCAAGATATCGAGGTGAGATATCAAGTCTGTCGCTTACATCTTTCCGCGACATTTTATGTTCATTTCTCGCTTCTTTTATGGCACTTCCAAAACTTTTGAAATTGTAAAGCTGAACTTCTCGTTTCATGTTGTTATATCACCCTCTTACATTCTACAGTTCATCACCCTCCTCTGAATATGAGTATACATTTCATCAGCCTAACCTAAATAGTTCATGTTATAATAAGCTGTATTGGATTAGATTCCTGCAATATTCTTAAATATCAAATCACACAAAGAAAATTTACAATATGTAAATCAAAATTGACAAAAATGTTTCGGAGTCGTATATTATAGATAGAAACCAAAATCTCTCAAGAGCCACAAAGAAATTTTTCATTACTTTTGCAAATCAAGGAGCTGACAACACCATGAAGAAACTTACAAATCTAAGACTCATACTGGAGTATTTTGAGGTGCCCAATCGAGATTTGGCACAAGCTATCAATGTGAGTCCGTCCATGGTGAGTAACTGGGTTCAGGGAAAGCGTGCGCTACGTGCCTCTTCCGGTTCAGTTGTCGCAATTGCGGACTACGTTTTATCCAGACGCAGGCTGGAAACCAGAGATATTACATGGCTGAAAAAGCAATTTGAACAGGCCGGTATTTCCACAGACTTTGATTCCGCTTCTGATATTAAACGTAACCTCATCATCTGGCTTGCAGATGACGGGCAGGAAGTGCTGGAAATATTTAAAAAGACGGGCAATATACAAATCGCAAATGAGCAGAGCGACGCCGCCAATTCATCGCCATATTTATACAGCATTGGCCCTGCCGGGAGAATCTATAGTAATGATTACTCGGCTCGGGCCGGTGTCTTGGATATTTCACTGCGCCTGGGTCGTATCTTTGAAACGATGAAAGAAGACACGACAATTGATATTTGTCTGTCTAGCGAGGCTGTCGCCACGATCATGGAGGATGTCTTTATATCTGAAATCATGAAAGCATTTCAAACGAAAAATATGCGCTTGCGAATGCTTGTGGCCCTTTCAAGCAATTCCATTTCACTCTCCAGAATCATAGCCGCTTATACTCCCCTGATTGTAAGCGGAAAAATGGAGCTGTATATCTCCCATGGGATGATGCAGCCCATGATTCATCAGACAAGCATATTTATTCCCGATACCTGCGCAGTGGCTATTACGGAGCTTCCTGACTCGTTTTCCCCTCCGGCTGCCCTATTCATCACAGAAAATATTTTTTTAAGAGATTCTGCTAATGGATTTGATCGCGTGGTACGATTTGCGCAGCCGCTGATGCAATTCTATCCGGACAATATTTTGAAAAGCATTATCGATTTATTTAGTAGAGAATTCTGTGATGATGGGGATATGGATATTCAAAGCGACAGCCTGAATCCTCTCATGCTGGAACCTGCGGAGTATATTGAAATATTGGGACAGAAAGGCTTTAAGGGCAACGCCCTTGAATGGCGCAGCGAAGAATACCTCCGCATCAAAAACGGCTTTGAAAGCAATTTAAAAAACGGAGTCCAATTCCGTGAAATTATCTCTGCGGACTTCCTGAAAAATATGGTCGTCAATGGGTGCTGTGAATTACCCTCCATGTATTTTATGGATACAGGGAAAACACTGCTTCAAACAAAATCTTGCGCCGCTTTATTAGCCGGATACATCAGGATGCTAAAAAATTACCCGAATTATAACCTATATGTTGCCCCCCATCTGGATGAAAAACAAATGGGCACACGGCATATCAAGCACGGCAGACACGTTACGCTTAACCCATGGAAAGAGGAACCGAAACTCATTTTCTCAGATCAGATGATTATGATCCATGAATTTCAAACGTATTTCAATGAGCTGTGGATGAACTTATCCGCAGGAACGCGTGAGAACATCATATCGCTTTTAGAAATTATGTTGCAGGAAGTCGAAAAGCTTATCGGACAGGAGGCGTAAGTATATGCCATCAAAAATTATTTTAAAGGTCACGAGGGGGGAGCTTTCCGGGAAGGAATTCACCTATTCGGAAAAAGAACAGCTCTTTGTCGGCAGGCAGGAAGATTGTGCAATCGTGTTGCCGGATAAGTCCGTATCCCGCTATCATTGCATGCTGGAAGTTACACCTCCTTATGTTACGGTGCGGGATTTTGGAAGCTTGAACGGAACGTTTTTAAACGGGGGAAAAATCGGAGGACGCGAACGCGCCATATCGGCGGAAGACGCCCAGAAGGAATATCATGAGGAATTCGATCTGCATGATGGGAATACGCTTGGCCTCGGTAAGCACTGCGAGCTGACCTTGCGTACAATAGCGGCTAAATGCTGCGCGGACTGCGGCAAAGAAGTATTCGGGGCTGATGAGGTCAGGAACGGAGAAACCGCCCCCGACTATGCTCCGCAAACGTATGTGAATGACAAAGGCGAACCAATTTGTGAAGCATGCTATTCGCGGCGTGAAGCGAAGAAACGGGATGATGCGCTGGCAGCGGTAGAGAAAGAGCGCATTAAGAACGCACTTATCGAACAGGCGCGCTTGGAAGGGGAACGCCTGGAGGGTGAAAAAAAGCGCAAAGACGCGGAAGCCGTTGCTGAAGCTCTTGCAAAGAAACTGAAAGCGGCGGCAGACAGAGCGGCCAAAGAGGAGGCCGAGCGCGAACACTTGAAAGCGGTGGCAGCCGCAGCAGCGCTTAAAAAAGCCGAGGAAGAATTACAACGCAAACAGGATGAACAGCGCAAATCCGAAGAGGGCCAGCGCAAGCGCGCAGCGGAAGAAAGCGAACGCCGCGAGGCCGAACATAAGCGCCTGAAAGAAATGAAAAATCAACAGGCGGAGAAAAGGTGCATGGGATGCGGAAAACAATTTACTCCCAAAGCGCCGGATAATAATCTTTGTCCTAAGTGCGTAGAAGATCGGGAAAAGGTGCCGGAAGCTATCTTCAGACAGCTGTTGGGCGCTGCTTTCGCACAGCCTGAAAAAGGTGGCTCCGCAATCCCAGAGGGCTTTCGCAAGGTGAAACGCTTGGGCGCGGGAGGAATGGGTGAAGTCTGGCTGGTTCAAGAAGAAAAAACAGGCAATAAATTTGCGCTCAAAACTATGCTCCCCCAGGTGGCAGCGGATGAACGTGCCAAAAAATCCTTTCTTCGGGAAGCCAGGCTGGGTGAAGCACTGGAACACAAAAATGTAATCCGGGTATATAAAACAGGCTGTGAGAGCGACATGTTTTTCATACTCATGGAACTGTGTGAAGGTGGCAGTGTGGATAATTACATGGAACGGTGCGGCGGCAAGTTGCCGTTTGATGTTGCGACTTACATCATCCTGCAGGCTCTGGACGGGCTGGAATATGCGCATCACGCAGAAGTAAGTGTGGAATGCGAAGATGGAATACGGCGCGCAACGGGGGTTGTCCACCGGGATTTTAAGCCGGGCAACATTTTCCTTATGGATAACGGGAAATATCCTGTTGCCAAGGTTGCCGATTTCGGTTTTGCAAAAGCCTTTGAGACGGCAGGACTTTCGAGACATACCCGTACGGGAACCGCTGCGGCCACACCCGTATTCCAGCCGCGCCAGCAAATTGCAAACTATAAATATTCCAAGCCGGAAGTAGATGTATGGGCGGCAGCCGCCAGCTACTACTACATGTTGACCGGCAGCTTTCCAAAAGATGTACGCGGCAAAGATATCTGGATAGAGATGTATACGGGAACGCCCGTGCCGATTCGTCAGAGGGATTCGAGGATACCGGAGAAGCTTGCCGCCGTCATTGACCATGCGCTTGTCGAAAGGCCGGAAATCGGTATTAAAACCGCCGCAGAATTTAAAAGTCAGATCGTAAAGGCATTGCCCATGAATATTCGGCATGCGGTTAGAGGTGTGCTCTGATGAAATGCACAATATCGGCCTTTACATATGGCTTTTCCTTTGCCGGGCAAAAGGATATCGGCCAGCGTAGAAACACCAATCAGGATGAAATTATTCTTTGCCCGGATATCGGTGTATTTGCTGTTTCCGATGGTATGGGCGGCCTTCAGGAAGGCGCGAAAGCGGCTGCGTATGTGCGGGAAGCCATTCCCGCTATGATGCCCTTTGCTCTCAAAGATGCAGAGACGCCCGAAGAAGCCGGAGCCGCTTTTGCCGAAACTATCCGTATGGTCAGCGACGGGCTGTTCAACACGGCAAACACAGAAGAATATATAGGCTTTGGCGCGACTTTTTGCGGCGTATGGCTGTATCAGAACAAGGCAATCTTTACAAATCTCGGCGACAGTCGTGGCTACCTGTTGCGGAAATATAAAAAAACAATCATGCAGATCACGGAAGATCATAATATCGCCTCTATCATGGTCAAAAATGGTGAACTTTCGAAGGACGGCGCAACAGAGCATCCGGCAAGCTCACGGCTTACCCGATTCGTGGGCATGAACACGCCCGCGCTGCCAGATTATTTTATCTGTGACATTGAACCGGGAGATCGGATTCTCTTATGCAGCGATGGGTTATACGGCATGGCTCATGATCATGAGCTTGCTCGTATCCTGCGCAGCAGCAAAAGTCCCCGAACCATCTGTGAAAGATTGATCAGGGAAGCGAATGAAAACGGTGGAAACGATAATATTTCAGCGGTCTTTATTAAAATCGTATCGTGAGTTTTCATAGTGTCAATTGACAGAAGTGCAAGTTTCAAATGCTTTCAGAAGAAAGCAGCTACAATGACCATATAAAAGGTAAGGAGGCTGTATCTATGAAAGATTTTGATATGAACAAGGAGTATACCAACGAGGATTTTGACAGGATGCTGGTGCCGCTACATGACGCCAATGGGCATCCTTATCTGGATGAATATGAATATATCGACGCGCAATATACCAACGACGAGGTTGAGCGGCTTCGCTATGTATACTTTCAGAAAAAGAAAGAGCGTAAAAAAGAGCAAGCTGAGCGCTAGTATCTCTATCGCATGAGGGGTGATATCATGACCAAAGATGAAAAAACGATATTAGATAGAGAGGAAACGATTCTCGATTCAGATGAAACGGTTCTTGATACCGACGTGGCAGATGCCACGCTGCCCGATAACGACGACGCAACCATGCTCAATGATGCCACCGTTTTGGACGGTGTAACGACCTCCGATGATGGAAGCGGCATGCCGGTTATCGAAAAAGGCGCTTCTCTGCTGGATACCTATCGCATCGAATCCGATGCCATTGAGGGCGGCATGGGCGCGGTATGGCGCGTACATCATACCGGCTGGAACGTTGACCTTGCCATGAAGCGCCCCAAAGCCAGTCTCTTTCAGTCGGAAAAGGAAAAGCAGAAAGAAAACTTCGTCCATGAATGCGAGGCGTGGATCAACCTTGGCCTGCATCCCTATATCGTTTCCTGCTATTACGTGCGCGAGATCAATAATGTCCCCTCCATCTTCTCGGAATGGATGGACGGCGGCAGTCTGAAAAGCGCCATTGAGAATGGAAGACTATATGAGGGAAACGCGGCGGAGCGTATCCTCGACATCGCAATTCAGTCCGCACGCGGGCTGCATTACGCCCATGAGCAAGGGTTGATCCATCAGGATGTCAAACCTGATAACCTGCTTTTGACGAAGGATTGGAACGCTAAAGTTGCCGACTTCGGTATCGCCAGAGCGCGTGCCACATTGACTGTGCTCGACGCAGATATTCCGACCGAAGCTACGATGTTTTCCGCCGGCGGCGGCTATACCCCTGCCTACTGCTCAATGGAGCAGATGAATGGCGGGCAGCTCACCCGGCGCACCGATGTTTATTCCTGGGCGGTATCGGTGATGGAAATGTACCTTGGGGATCGCCCTTGGCAGAACGGCGTGATCGCCGGTGCGGCCTGCGAGGAATATTTCCCCGACGCAAAAGTCACTATTCCTCAAAAGATGCAGGAACTGCTAAGAAAATGCTTAAACGCGAAGGAAACCGAACGTCCGCATGATTTTGCAGAGATAGAAAAACGGCTGCTGGAAATCTATCGGGAAGAAACCGGAAAAGACTATCCGCGCCCCGTGTCCAAGACTGCGGCGGATACGGCGGACAGCCTCAACAACCGGGCGCTGTCCTATATTGACTTGGGCAATCTGGAGGATGCGCAACGATGCTGGAAACAGGCGCTTGTTTTCTCTCCCGGACATCTGGAATCCAGCTATAATCAAAGCCTGTTGCTTTGGCGCAATGGTGTTATAGATGATCGTGAAGCGGCAAGGCGTATTGCTACCGTTGATAAACAGCTTGCGAACCGAATTGATAGCGAGGGCATTGCCCTTAAACAAGCATACGATTTTTTAACTCCGTATGAAAAATCTCACACGCGATACTACAATACCATCCAATTAGTCGCGTTCGATGATGGGCTTTACTTTTTGCTCGGGCACGAAAGTGGTTCAATTGCCTGCACAGAAGTCATTTCGAAAAAGATGGTTTGGAGTGTTACCTGTCATAAAAACCGGGGGCATCTTAATTACAGTGGAAAAGAGGGTGTTGGCGGGCTTGTCGTTAGTCCAGACAAACGGCAGCTATATTCGTATGGGCCAGACGGCTTGATTAACAGAATCAACATCAGAACCGGCGACGTTGAGGCGGCTCTGGATATCAGTAAAATATATAATCCAACCAATTTTACACATTATGGCGTAAGCGGGCTTTCCATGAGCTTCGATGCCAAATGGATTGCCTGTATCAGTGATTTGGATGAGAAAGACAGTCCACTTTTCATCTTGGACGCAAGGACTTTTCAACCGAAGAAAATACTCAAAGGCAGGAACGGCCAGTTAAGCGCCGTTGGTTTTCTGCCAAATGGACGCCTGATTACAGGTTCGGGGAACCGGGAGATATCCATTTGGGATGTGGAGCAGGGTGTGGAAAACACAGTTCTGGCGGAATCAGATATTAAAGACTTTAGCGTCTGCGCGGATGGAAATATACTTGCCTGCGATAATTTGGGTCAAATGGTCCTTATGGATGCTTCGGGAAGAATAATAAGAAAGTTTACCAACACCTATGGCGAATGCCACGGGATACACACATCTCAAATTGGCATTACCGTTGCGTGTTTTGATCATGTGGTTATATATGACACACATAGCGAAGGATGCGCAAGAACTATATCCGGCAGCAAAGCCGCTGTTACAATGGAAGGTCGATACCTTGTAACCGATATGGGGATCGTGTATACGCTCACACAGGGTGAAAAAAGCGACTACATATTGTGCGCGATAAAAAGTTTTAATGAGACGGAATCACTCAATAATCGTTTCCAGTCGGCCATTCGTGCCGGATATGATGCGCTTAAGCATTCCGATATTGCACGGGCGCAAGATCAGCTTTCTATAGCCAGGTCCTTAAAAGGCGAGGATATGGAATGTATCAGACTTAATGATGCTATCGGGGCCTATGGTACAAGAACCGGCGTCCGAAAAGTTAATCACATTAGCAAGAAGCTGGAGCATCCGTATGCCATTGCCGATGTAGGCGTCAATCATGCCAAAGATACAATATTGTGCCTGTCCGGGCAACATCAGATATATTTATACACGAAAGAAGGAAATCTAAAAAAGCTTATTCAGGATATAAAAGAAGAATTAAGCTCGGTGTATTTTTCCTCTGACGATAAAGTGCTCATATGCCTGGGACCGCAGGAGACGCTTTTAATTGATGTAGCCACAAACGAAGCCAAAAAGTTGAAGAAGAATTATATTTATGTTACAACCGATCTTCAATACGGTATTGTAAAGGAAGAAAACGCAGGGTCCTATTCCCTTCGTGATTTGGAAAAAGACATTGCCGTAAATACGTTGCATGGCTTTGGAAAGCACGCTCTGAGAACAATCGAGCAAAATAACATGATTTACTTGTTTTTCGCGGATCGAATAGGTGCTTCCGATACCTTTATCAGCGATATTGCCGTTGTCAGCTTGAATACGCTTCAATTAGAAGAAAGGTATTGCTTTTCCCAAAACACAGATTACCGTGCAAATACGGCATTTAGCGTCCACAACCTGTATTGTGTTGACAGGAGCGGCCGCTTTTTTGGGGGTAAGATTTATAAGAATCAGCCTGCCGTATTAAGTCCCAGCGATTTTTGGGATTGCGACGGAAAGTTGTATCCCACGGATAAAAGTCTGGCGGCCAAATTTGATAAGAACCCAACAGTCATTTCCGATGCTGAATTTAGTGATGACGGAAAATTCTTATGCACAGCAGATACCGGCGGCATGCTGAAAATCTATAGCAATGACAACCAGAACTGCGTGAAGGAATTGGGGGCACATACTGGAGAAGTCAAGCATGTGGCGCTGGATGGCTCCTTGATTATTACGGGTGGACAGGATGGATTGTTAAAGCTTTGGAACGTGGTATGGGAATATACCCTTTAATAGTGTACTAAAACATATTTTATAGGAGGTACTGTTATGTCTTACAATGATTTATCTGAGGATCGTAAACTGGATATTGTCTCTTTCGGAGAGCCTACGTTAATGTTCTTTTTAGCTCCGATGAGAGAGAACGGCACTTTAAATGAGAAAGGTGTATCTGAGATGGTAGAGCATTTTCGCAATAAAGACCGCTACGCAGCAGAACTTGCATCTTTTCTTTGCAAGCCTTATGAAAAAGGCAATAAGTTTCAGTGCGGTACAATGAATATGGTTACAGCCGACAAGGTGTATTTTATTTTGCCAAACGAGTGGAATGCGCCTGCGGTGACGTTGCAAGACGATGCATCGTTGAGCGAACTGCCAGATCGGCTTGACTATTTTCTTGAGCGAACTTTTGATGGCTTCTTGCCGCTGGGCAATCGTCACGGGTCGCCATTAAAAGGCCAAAGCATTTATGTCATATCCCTGGGAGTTAAAATCGACGATGTTGATGAAAATCTGCAAAATTTGATAAGCTTGTCCGAGCTTCTCTAATACATATAAAGATTATTAATGTAGGAGAGGGCGGGGTTATGTGCTCCACTTTCCATAGATATAGGGAAAGTCGGAAAATAAAACAGACGGAGCTATATTATTGTTTGAGCGGGGATTCTGCCATGGATGAGAAAACAAGATTAGACACGAATGAAACGATTCTTGATGCCGAAGCGGCAGACGCCACTCTGCCCGACGACGTTGCAACAATGCCGGATGACGCCACCGTTTTGGACGATGAAGCGGCCTTCAATGACGGGAATTGTGCGCCAGTTATCGAAAAAGGCGCTTCTCTGCTGGATACCTATCGCATCGAATCTGATGCCATTGAGGGCGGCATGGGCGCGGTATGGCGTGTGCATCATACCGGCTGGAACGTTGACCTTGCCATGAAGCGCCCCAAAGCAAGTCTCTTTCAAGCGGAAAAGCAGAAAGAAAACTTCGTCCATGAATGCGAGGCGTGGATCAACCTTGGCCTGCATCCCTATATCGTATCCTGCTATTACGTGCGCGAGATTGGTAATGTGCCCTCCATCTTCTCGGAATGGATGGACGGCGGCAGCTTGAAAAACGCCATTGAGGACGAAAGATTGTACGAAGGAAACGCCGCGGAGCGTATCCTCGACATCGCCATCCAGTTTGCGCGCGGGCTGCATTACGCCCATGAGCAAGGGTTAATCCATCAGGACATAAAGCCGGACAATTTACTTTTGACGAAGGCGTGGGATGCCAAGGTGGCAGACTTTGGCATCGCCAAAGCTCGCGCTACTCTGACCGTACTCGACGCGGATATCCCAACCGATGCTACGATATTTTCCGCCAGCGGCGGCTATACCCCTGCCTACTGCTCAATGGAACAGATGAGAGGCGAACCGCTTACCCGGCGCACGGATATCTATTCTTGGGCGGTATCGGTTATGGAAATGTACCTTGGGGAGCGCCCTTGGCAAAACGGCGTGATCGCCGGTGCGGCGTGCGAGGAATATTTCCCCGATGCAAAAGTCACCATCCCTCAAAAGATGCAGGAACTGCTAAAAAAATGCTTAAACGCGAAGGAAACCGAACGTCCGCATGATTTTGCAGAGATAGAAAAACGGCTGCTGGAAATCTATCGGGAAGAAACCGGAAAAGACTATCCGCGCCCCGTGTCCAAGGCTGCGGCGGATACAGCGGACAGTCTGAATAACCGCGCATTGTCCTTTCTTGACCTGGGCAAGCCTGACGAAGCGGAGCGCTGCTGGGAACGGGCCTTTGCTTTGCATGGGAAAAACAGAAAGACGCTTTACAACCATACGCTATACCAACTTCTATATGACAGGATACCGCCAGAAGAAGCGCTCAACCGATATAGGGCCGTTGAGGATAACAGTTCTGAGAGTAATATATTCTTGTCGCAGCTTTATGCACTATGCGGAAACTGGACGGAAGCAAAAAAGCTTCAGCAGGATATTTCTGTCCCTTACATGGCCCGCTGGCAGGCAGAACTGGCCGCTACGCCAAATTGCCGCTGCGCGCTGTCGTTCGACGGAACCATATTCCTGCGGGCGATACAGTTTGAGTCAAATCACTCTTGGATTTTGGAAATCAGGGATGCTGCAAAGAATCAGATACTTACTTCTGTACAGATACCCACATTGAACATGCACTGGTTTGTATCTGAAATTGCTTGTGATGATCAGCATCGCCATGTTGCCTGCCTTGTCGGTACACTCAGATCGCTGGAAAGCCCCTGCCGTTTTCGGCGCGACCGTGACGGCGTAATCCAAAGTAGGCGCTACGAGGATTACTATCTGAGCAACACCAAGTTACTTATATGGAAGCTTGAGAAAAACCGTACAAGTTTATGGCAAGAAATACCGTTATCCGGCGACGCCCCGTATAGCCGCAATACCTTGATGTATCAGCGTGGCCTCGCATTCTTAAATGACGGGCGTATCGCCGTACTGCTCAAGCACGAAAGAAAGTCCCAAGAAGAAACGCAATATGACACATTAATACAGTATATATTTGACCTTGCCAATGGAGTGTTGCAGACACGGGAAATCCCGATTGATTGCGAAAAAAACCGCTATGGTTTCCATCAACTCAGCGCAGACGGTTCCGCCGCCCTGATCCAAACCCGTAAAGGAATGAAACTGTTACGGAAAGAAAGGCTATATCCGCTTCCGGACGGCTGTATTCCCAGACTGGAAACAGAAGAAACGCTTGGGCAGGCAGACATCTCTGCAAATGGGCAAGTGCTTGGTTTCAGCCATATTTTAGAAGGTGGGGCATTTCGAATACTTCTGCTGAAGCACAGCGGCGGGCAGAACTATGAATTCTTGCCTTATACTACAACCACATGGGGCAAGCGGGGGATCAGGGAATTTCAGTTGAGCCAAAATGGCCACATCATCTTTTTCTGTGAGCGGACAAACGAGCAGCGTACCCGTTTTCGAGCGGTGGATACGCGAACCGGGCAGTTACTCGGTGCGGTGGAACTGGATGCGGAGGTTTCCGCGATGCTGCTTTCCAGAGATGACCAGATTCTTTTTCTCCTCGGCGTCGAAATGCAACTGCTATGTCGGTTTGAGTTATCCAACTTTTCCAAAGGACAAAACCCCTACGTTCTGTGCCGCGTGACATCCTCCAAGGAAAATTTACGACATGAAGGCATTCTACACAATCTGCTTGCGGAGTTTGAAGCGGCTTTCGAACCTTTTGATTTCAACCGTTGCTGGGACAGTATCCGGCGAATGGTCAAGGACGTGCCCGGCTTTGATGGTAGTGAGCTTTATCTCCTACTGACCGAGCGCGTACAGGCACACAGTAAAAAAGGCAAATTTATTGGAGCTGTGCTGAAGCAGGTGTTTGCACCAGGGTGTGCCAAAAGCTTTTACCTAATACTGCCCTCCGGCCAAAAGCTTGTTCGGATCGAAACTGATATAGTCTCCTATGCAACAGCGGTCGAACCAATCGATCTTTGGCATATGGATAAGCAGGAACTCATTGCGCTGTCGCTACAAGGCATCGCTAACTATTCATGGTTCAAGCATATAGATAATACCTATTCCTCGCTTTGCGAGGTTGATGAAACGCACTTTATTTACGCCGGGATATTGTATGAGATTCGGGAGGAAGGAATTCACCCTGCCATAAAAATACACCCCTGCACACGAAAGCCCAACGGGAATTCCACTTTTCCTGTGCCGGTGTGCGTTTTCCCCGACCGTAGCTCCATCCTGAACGGAGATGTGATCACAGATTTTGCCGATAGTAAAAAAAGCTGTCTCCCCTCGGAAGTTCTCGCTGGAAATCCCCGCTGTATTCGTATCGCCTCCGACGGCGGCAGGATATGCTATGCCAACAGCAGCACTAGGGATGCGGCAATTTTCGACTGCGCAAAGAGAGCTTTTACTATCCGATTTGAGGGGCATACGGACAAAGTTGTACATGCTGAGTTTTTGCAAAACGATACTCTGGTGATTACGCTCGGGCAGGATAAAACGATGCGTGTCTATGATGCTTGTACCGGAGAAAACCTAAAGGTGATGAAAACGAACATAGGCAAAGGGATTTGCCTTGTAAAAAGCCATGATGAACGCTGCGTTTTGGCTATCGGCGAGGGAATGAAAGCAGAATTGTGGGACATCACGGCTTATGAACTACTAGGTGTTATCCAGTTAAGCAGCGGAAAGATGAAGACCGCCTGCTTCTCACCTGATGACACACAGATTCTGATCCATAATATTGAAAAGGGCGGCGCTTGGCTTTACGCGCTGGAGTATGAATATATCCTTAAATAAAAACGGAGGTGACGCATATGGATTCATCCATCACCATGCAATTTGTTATGATGCGCGCGCAGGCGGAGCTTGCGACGGGCAATGGCGCGGAGCTTGCAGTAGAGCATGTTTTTTTAGGCATTTTGAAGCTTGCCGAGCTTCAGCCCAAAGATATCACACCAAAAGAGAAATACCATAGCGGAATCAAAGAGGATATTCGCCAAGTACGGGCGCTTTTGTCCGAAGCCGGGATCGATTCGTCACGCGCACGGGGCCAATTGCGCGGGATGCTGCGCAATTATCGCTTTCCTGAAAACAGGGATATCCAAGCAGAAATGACGTCGATGATGAATACGGCGTCGCAGGTGGCCGCCGCCATGGGTTCTGAGGAACTAACCGCTGCCATGGTGCTTACGGTGCTGCTGAATGATCCAATCGGCGTCATAGGTGAGATTGTTCCCCAAAGTGGAAACAAGGCCGTTTTACAAAACGGTGAACCGGCGGCGGAGGCCGCTGTCCCAATACCGAAGAGCAATGAACAAATGCCCGAAGCGACATCTGAAATGGGGCTTAGCTTCCTGCCGGAGCTGACGACGCGCATCCGCACCATGCGCTCCAAGCTGCTCTCCACTGTTTGCGGGCAGGATCATGTGGTTCATGCTTTTTCGGAAGGTATGTTCAGCGCGGAGGTGCTGGCGGCAAGCGATGAAAAGCGCAGGCGCCCACGGGCTATCTTCGTTTTCGCGGGGCCTCCGGGCGTCGGGAAGACCTTCCTTGCCGAACAGGCGGCGGAAGCGCTCAGCATTCCCTATAAACGATTCGATATGTCCAGCTTTTCCGATCATCAGTCGTATATGAACCTTGTCGGCTTTGAGCGCAGCTATCAGGGGGCAAAACCGGGCACGCTGACCGGTTTTGTCAAACAACACCCGCACAGCATTTTACTGTTTGATGAGATTGAAAAAGCGCACCTTAACACTATTCACCTGTTTTTACAGATACTCGACGCTGGCAGGCTGTCCGACAAATATATGGATGAAGATGTTTCGTTTAAGGATACCATCATTATTTTTACATCCAATGCGGGACGTTCTCTCTATGAAGGCGACGCAAAGCAAAACGCTGCGGGTATTCCGCGCAAGACCATATTGAACGCGCTGGAAACTGAGAAAAATCCACAGACAGGGCAGCCTTTCTTCCCCGCCGCCATTACCTCCCGTATGGCCACGGGCTGGCCGCTTCTGTTCAATCACTTGCAGGCAAACGATTTGGAAAAAATCAGCGCGGGAGAATTCAAGCGATTTTGCGAGTTGTTCCACAAGCAGTACGGAATTTTCGTAAGCGCGGATGACCTACTGGCAAGTACGCTCCTCTTCGCGGAAGGTGGTCAGGCCGACGCGCGCACGCTGCGGGCACAAACGGAGCTTTTCTTTAAAAACGAAATATTTAAGCTTTGTCGGTTATTCAACGTGGATTCCTTTCTCTCCGTGCTGGAGCGTTTGGACAGCATCCGGTTTGAAGTTGATGCCGTACACCTCTCTGTCGATGTGCTTCCCCTATTCCAGAACAACGAAAAAGCTGAAATCCTGATTTACGGTACGCCGTGGTTTGCAGGCGCATGTAAAGAAAAGCTGCCTGGCTTCGTTTTTTATCAGACCACAAATCGGGATGAGGCGCTAAAAATCGCCGGTGAAAAGGACATCCGGTTAGTCCTGCTTGATCTAAGTACACGGGATGAAACCGCAGCGAAAAACGATGAAAGCAGTCTGTCTCCTGCTCTTGCAGCCGCAACAGGGACCGTGAACGCCTTTGACTTTGCGCCTATGGCGGCGGCGAGTATACACGAAGGTAACGAGCTGTTTAGCGCTATTCGTGAACGTCTTCCCGAACTGCCGGTGTATCTTCTGGAAACAGAATTATTTAAGATCGACAGCGAACTTCTCATGTCTTTTGTGCGTGCGGGAGCCAGAGGCAAGCTCACCGCGCCCACCGATGATTTTACGGTGTTTGAAGATGAGCTTGAAGATATCTGCAAGCGGATGTACATGCAGAGCGTAGCGGCGCGCATGGCCGGGGAACGCAAGGTGCTGTATTTTGAAACCGCGCCTAAATTTACCCCCGATAAAAAAGAAGTCGTTATTCGGGTTCGGGACCTCCAGTTAAAGCGCGCGCTGGCTGCGGAGGACGCCGGAGAGGTGTTGACGGACGCCGAAAAGCCGAACATCCGGTTCGCGGATGTGATCGGTGCCGGTGAAGCAAAAGAAGAATTGCAATTCTTCATCAATTATCTTAAAAATCCCAAAAAATTCTCGGCGCAGGGTTTAAAGCCGCCTAAGGGCGTACTCCTTTACGGCCCTCCGGGAACGGGCAAAACGCTGCTGGCCAAAGCTATGGCCGGAGAAAGCGGCGTCGCTTATATCCCCGCTGTGGCAAGTTCGTTTGTCACCAAGTATCAAGGAAGCGGCCCGGAATCCGTTCGTGCGCTATTCAAAAAGGCACGGAGGTATGCACCTGCCATTATCTTTATCGACGAAATCGACGCGGTGGGACGCGCACGCGGCGGCTCGCATTCCGCGCATGGCGAGGAAATGGCGCTCAACGCGCTGCTGACGGAAATGGACGGTTTTTCTGTCGATCCAAAACGCCCCGTCTTTGTGCTGGCGGCAACGAATTTTGACGTTGAGGAAGGCAAAGGCGGCATGGGCACCATCGACGCAGCGCTTGCCCGGCGCTTTGACAGAAAGATCATGGTGGATCTGCCGAATAAGGATGACCGGCGGCAGTATATCGAAATGATGCTCAAAAAGAATAAGACGCACATCGTTACAGAGCAGATGATCGAACGCCTTGCCGGGCGTTCCACCGGCATGAGCCTTGCCAATATGGCGTCGGTGCTGGAACTCGCCAACCGCATGGCGATGAAGCAAAACAAACCCCTTGACGACGCGCTGCTGGATGAAGCGTTTGAGCTTTCCCGCTTTGGCGCGGAGAAAAACTGGGGCCATGAATATTTGGAGCGTGTCGCACGGCACGAATCCGGCCACGCTTTCTTATGCTATTTGGGCGGGAATACCCCTTCCTACCTGACCATTGTCGCCCGAGGCGGTCATGGCGGTTATATGGAGCATTCCGATCAGGATATGGGGCCGCTGCAAACTAAGGGAAATTTAATAAGCCGTATCCGCGTAAGCCTCGGCGGGCGGGCGGCGGAGATCGTATATTACGGCGAGAAAGACGGCGTGTCTACCGGCGCGTCGGGAGATTTGGAACAGGCTACCCGCGTTGCCCGCGCCATGATCTGCAATTACGGTATGGACGATGAATTCGGCATGGCCGTCATGAGCACAGAGGAAGCCACACGCGGCCCGTTGGCCGCCAAGGTATCCGAGCGCGTCAGCGCTATCATCCGCGATGAAATGAAAAACACCGTAGAGATTATTGCGAAGAATAAACACCGTATGGATCGCATGGTAAATGCGCTGCTGGAAAAGAACAAGCTGACCCGTGAGGAAATGGAAGCGCTGCTGGATCAGGAGTAAGATGGAAAAGATTTTGCGCCGGACGCACATGATGTCGGCAAATATGGAGGTAGAAATATGAAAACTCTTCTGCGCATTATGCTTACCATCTGGCTGGTGCTGAGTCTGACAGCCTGTGGAACGCCCACCGCGACAACCCCCTCTCCTACCACGTCTACGGCATCGGATACTGTGACGTTTGCTGACCCCATGCTGGAGGCAATGGTGCGCGGATCGATGGGCAGGCCGGAGGGCGACATCACGGTGTCGGAGGCTGAGGCGGTGACGAGGCTGAACCTCAGTATCGAATGGCAGCGGTATATTTCCGAAGAGACACTGATTAAGGATATCGGCGGTCTGGAAAGCTTCACAAACCTTGAAAGCCTTGACCTGTCCTTTCATGCAATCACCGATATCACGCCGCTGGCGGGGCTTAAAAAGCTCACCTCGCTGTCGCTAAGCAATAACCCTGTCGCCGATATTTCGCCGCTTGCCGGGTTGACGGGTCTGAAAGTGCTGATTTTGACAGGCTGCAAGGCGCAGGACTACGCTCCGCTTGCGAAGCTTGTCAACCTAGATTTCTTGATGCTTGACCATGCGACGATCGCCGACGTGTCGCCGCTGGCCTCGCTCACAAAACTCAAGCATCTGTACCTTACAGGCAGCCCCATAAACAATTATTTCCCGCTGTCGGATATCTACCAAAACTTAGAGCAAAAGGATTTCACCATTGCGTTCACGCTTGCCGAACTTGGGTTTATCATGGACAACGGCGGTAAGCAGGCGATCTATGACGGTGATAGCGCCTCTGTGCGCATCAACCACATCGAATGGGGCGCTCCTCCGGAGGATTGGTTAAAAAACTGCGTCCGAACGGTTTTCGAGCGGAACGGCTATAAAGTCGACATTGGGTATTACCCGGATTCCGACGCCTATGTGATGCAGGCTAATAAAGATGGCGAGATGGTCATGAACTATGTGTATGACCACGCGAACGACAGCTTTATCGGCGTGGAAGATCGTAATGGCGAGGAGCAGACCGTGCGCGAGATATTTACCGACCTAGGTGCCGGAGACGTGTTGCTTGCACCCGTTCAGACCTTTCAAGACACCCTCGCGGATACGCTGGGCATCTCTGCGGATACGCTGTTTGAGATGCCTTTTGACGAGGCGGACGACTCGTTGCCATCTCCATACGAGAGGTTAGGCTTTACCTTGCTAGAATATAAAGGAACCTGTTTATACGAGGAGCATACACCTCACGATCTGAGCATTTCCATACATAGGACAGAGTGGGATAAAAATGCTCCTGCCGAGAATCGAGTGGACTGGAGCATGGAGTTTTATGATTCCGATGTGAACGGCTATAAGTTACAGATTCTGTATTATGAGACCGAGGGAAAATATCACGTTTCCATAGAGAAGGATGGCGTGGAAGCTAATTTTGAAACCTATCCCGCCACAGGCGAAAAAGGCTGGGAATATCCCAACTTGGATACGGCGCATCGGATGTTTAACGATGCTTTTGGAACGACAGGCAAAGAATTGTATGATAAGCCGATTGCCTACTTTGAGCAGGTGGTTCAGGAGCGTTTCGGCATGAGTATCAATGAACTTTTCGCGTTACCAATCAAATAGAAAACAAACTGACCCGTGAGGAAATGGAAGCGCTGATGAGCCAGGAGTAGCCTACGGCTTTAGCAAAGAACAATTCTCGATATGAAAGGGGCAATATTATGGAGCTTGATAAGCTTTGGACAGGCAATATCGGGGATATTGCCCACGGCTATTGTATAGACAGCTTTTTGTCGGATACAGAATTGGGGCGCATCATCCGGCTGCGGCAGCAGGTCACGGGAGAGTTCTTTTTGCTGACGGTTCTGAAAAAACAAACAAACCGCTTTGGGCGTGAGGAAGCAGATTTTTTGCTGGAGCAGATGCGCTTTGCCTCGGAGCATTTCCGGCATGGGAATTTGCAGCAGATCCCCCTATGCGGTACGTTCCGCGATCAGCGTTTTTTTATCGTGCAGGAGTGCCCCTATACGCTCACGCAATACATAAAAGCGTCCGGCGGAAAGCTGATCGCCCCGATTGCTCTGCATATCGTCTTTCAGATACTGGACGCGCTGGAGTTTCTGCATCATATTCCGGTGCAGGAATCCGGAACTGAGCGAACCTGCGTGACCCACGACTATCTTATCCCGGAGCATATTTTGTTGACGGACGATGGCTTTACGCCGACGGTGAAGCTCTCCGCACAGCACAAGCTTTATCTGGGCCGGGACGATGACAACCCACTGTATGGCGACTCCGTACAGTTCTTTTATCTGCCTGTCGAAGCATGGTTGCACAGTGAAAAGACGGGCCGGATAAAGACCAATTTGTGGACGGTGACAGCGCTGCTTCACTCCATGCTGACCGGGCTGCCCGATCTTGAAGATCATGAGCTGTTTATGAAGAAGCTCAAGGACAAATCCGCATTCCCGGCTGTAAACAGGCGCAATCTGTCTGTACCGCAAAGCCTTGCCAAGCTGATTGATACCGTTCTTGCGCAGCGGGATTTCCCGTATGACCTGACGGCCTCAGAATATAAAAGCATGCTGAAGGAAAGCGCTGAAAAGCCATATATCAGGCCAGCCCGTGTGGACGATGACGACGATTTCTTGCTGGTTAAAACTGACTTAGAGGACGTCGATAACGTTTTTTGCACGGAAGCACTTGTCATATCCTCTACTGCTACGCCCGTCCCTGACGCAGATATGTCCTGTAAAAAACAACCGGATTTTACTTCCGATCAGGATGCGGTTCCTCCCGTACCCAAACAGGAGTATCTTCCTAGAGGCACTCGCCTGTTTGATGCCTTTGAAATCACTTCTGACAAACCGGAAACAAATGATTTTGGGTGGTATCGTTATTCCGCCCGCCGCGTGCAACCTGAAACCGCCGCGCAGGAATGCACCGTGATACTGGCCACACGCCATTACAAGTCTTGTTTTGAAAGGATTGAACAATGGCGGCGGCTGGAACATCCCAATATTCGTCGCATGCTTGCCATGGGACTACACGCCGGATACACGCTTGCCATGGCCTTTGAAGGATCGAAAAACGAAAGCGACATATGGCTTAAAAATATGGTCAGCCTGCGCAATCAGGATTGGGCAAGCTTCGTGAAAAACATTCTGGACACGACGCTTGGATGTGCGCGTGGGTTGCACTTTCTTCATCAGAACAAACTGATCCATGGCGATATCAAGCCGTCGAACCTGTACAGACATGGCGTAAATATAAAGCTTGACGGCCTATGGATGCCTGAAAATGGCGGCTACACGCCTGCATACGCTTCGACGGAGCAGTTTGAAGGCCGGGCCATTGATGAAAGTACAGATGTATGGAGCCTTGGCGTCACATTGGTGGAACTGCTTTTAGGGGATCGCCAATGGAGCAAGGGGCCGGTATGCAGCCTTGTCTATGAAGAACATCTTAGAATACGCTGTAAACCGCTCCCGGAAATACTTTGGAGCATATTGCGTGGTTGTCTCCGGACGGATAGCTCAAAGCGCATGTGTGTCAACGAGCTTATAGATTTGCTTGAGCGTAATCGTTTGGATACCTAAAATAAACCTATCCGATGAATACGAGACAGGCTTATGTACTTGCCAATAAAAAATGCCAAAGTGTAAATTCACGCTTTGGTGTTTTTTCGCTTTTTGTGGTTTATTTCGAGTAGTATAAAAGCAGGTCAGATAGGAAAACGCCTGACGGGAAGGAGCATTTTATATGAGCAAGCAACAAAATAAAACACATATCTGCGAGGAACACTTGGACACGGGATGCCGATGCACCGTTTGCGGGAATATCAGCCACGATTATCATAGCGACGATGACGGTACGTTTGCCGCCTCCGGCAAGGTTGTGACCGCGCGTTGCGCGCGATGCGGTGATGAGGAACATTATTATGCCGATACCGGTGTGGTGATCGAGCACTACCGGGGCCGATCCTATGAACGTGAACCCGAATCTGTACATTCATCCAGACAAGCTACGCAGGGAGAATTGTTGTACATGGTCAAAAAGTCGGATGAGAGGTATATCATAACAGGTATTACGGAAAGGTCGGTCGCCGAAAAGCTGGGGCTTCGGCATTTAACCGTGATCATCATACCCTTTATAACCGATGGCGCAAACAAAGGCTGCTGGATCGTTCATGACCGGCACGATAAGCAGATCGCCAAAGGAAAGACCAGCGCCCCGCTGAGTCTCAACTTGTTTGGTGGACACTGCGGCCCCCCGCCAGAGGATGATGTTGCCGGGCTTATAGGCAAGACGGTAGAGCTTGAGCTGCTTCGGGAAAACGCCCTGCGCGAGCTTTGCGAGGAACTGCTTTGCAAAAACGGAACGGAAAAGCGGTTGGAACTGTGGCGTGACGGCGTGTTCGCCGGAGAGTTCCTTTACGCCTCGTCTTACGAGGTATGCCCCGATGACCTTATCCCGGTCGGCTTTACGGAATATGCGGCGAAGGATAACGTCGAGTATTCCTATATATTCGCGCTGCCTGTGCCGGAAGACCAAGCGGAGCAGATTATTGCCGCCGACAATTATGAAAAGCGCGGCCAAATCATAGAAGGCATGGTATATGAAGCCGATATCGCGCTGCCGGTAATGTTTATGCCTGAACCAGAATTGAAACGGCTTTGGGAAAAACGTGATCCGGAGATTGAAGTATGCGATGCCATTACCCGCCTTTGGGAGGAACAAAACCGTGTGGTGTATCAAAGGTTAATCGAGTACATTGGCACCTATGAGGTTTTTTAGTCCCATACATCCTATCCATTGATCAAAATGAGAGGGGGATCTCAAAATGAAGCTGGCATGTTTATTCGGGCACCTGTGGAATAGCTGCGTCTGCCGCCGCTGCGGCACAAAGGCTCATGAGTACAGTGACCGCCACAAGTGGGAATATCTTGGAACTGAGGAGATGGGATGCTCTCTCTCATCGTCGCGTGGAAGCGGGCAGTATCTTGACTCATGCTATGGTGCGGATTGCCAATTCTGCGATGCGAACAACCGGGTGAATTACATCTATATTTGTCAAACATGCGGCATGAAGAAAACCACTTCTTTTAAGTTATAACGTCAGGAGTGAAACCATGGATAAACTATACACGATGCTGCGACAGGCCGAAGAGACAGAGACTCTGGCGCGAAAGCTGACGGAAGAAGCTGGTTTAGCTTTGCCGGACGTTCCTTCTTCAGAAATCAGAGAGTGCTCCGACCAATCTGACGCTATGTCTTTATTTGAAAAAGCTTGGGAGCTGTATCAGCAGGTGGAAGCACAAGTAAGGATGCAACTGGATGATATGGACAGCGAGGAAAGCAACCTTTTACTTGCACAGACCTTGTTGGACATTCATATTCATCCGCATTCGGGCCTGAAACGGGATACCCCCGCACTTTGGGAATCTCAGTATCTCTGGCTCAAGCTGTATTTCCAAACCCGAAATGACGCATATCTGGAAAAAGCAAAGCTTTGTGAGGGGATACGAAATGCCCACGTAGAAAAAATTGTATAGGAGGATAACCGATGAAACGACTGCTTTTTGCCGGATTGATATTGACATTATGCTTGTCGCTGTGTTCATGCGGTTCAACAGGCGAAAGTTCTGATCAGACTTCAGATGCTGGCCGCTCAGCAGATACCCTTGAGAACGAACCGACTGCGTCAGTAACGGAACAGCCCGCGCAACCGAGCGCAACCTCACAGACCGAAGAATCAAATCCCGGCGTTTCGTTCCCCTTTGAAGACGATGAAGGGCGCACACGCTACCGTTTGGTGATAAACGGCACAGAGGTCGAGACGGAAAATTACCCCTTTACACTCCCGGATGAGCCAAACGGCGGCTATTATCCGATTGAGGACGTGCTGAACTGTTTTGGCGTGGCCTGCCTGACAAATGAAGATAAGAGCGCCTGTGCAACGGTAATTAACAAAGCTCTCATTCAGGTATTCGCGGATTCTCCTACGCTGACCTACGGCAGCAAGACAATTTCTGCCGTGGACACCAAGGTTGTTCCTGTTGTGGTTGACGGAGCTTTATATGTCCCCAGTTTCTTCCTGATGCAACTTTCAGACAGCAGTATTGTGGATTTCAGCGATGACCGAAGCGCGGTAACCCTGGAAACTGATATCGTCGTGGATGCATCAATATCGGGTCTTGTCGGCGTTGATGCCAGCATGCTCGAACAAGGCGGCTCCGGTCAGGTCATAACCGAAGGCGAACACCGTTGCTCGGAGTGCGGCGGAGCCGGTGGGCATAACGTAACAGTTCAAGATAAGTATTGGAATCAAGGCCAATGGATACCGACATTGAAAAGCTCATGGGAAGTTTGCCCTTACTGCGGCGGCAGTGGCACGGCAAACTGACCAGGAAGCGTTGTGAAAGTCATCGGTATCCAAGGCGTCTATACGTTGAGCGGTGGGCTTTGGAAGGTGAATGCGTATGTGGCAGTGTTTATTCA
Source organism: Bacillota bacterium (assembly GCA_023415475.1). GTDB lineage: Bacteria > Bacillota > Clostridia > Lachnospirales > Lachnospiraceae > Mobilitalea. The sequence goes on from JAEZKL010000019.1 coordinate 64,889, forward strand.
AAGGGCTTGATTGGGATAGCTGGATTGAGGCGCATCAGCTTAAAATTGTGCAACGGACAAAAAGAGATATCCGGCTTTTTCGGTTATGGAAAAAAAGCCCCTATATCGAGGTGCGTATTGCGGCCATTTATAAACTAAAAAATCAAGAATTGCTTTCCCATATCGCTCAGGCCGAACAGGTAGACGAGCTGCGCTATGAGGCCGTAAGAAAACTGACGGATAAAACCCTGCTTGCCAAAATCGCAATTGAGGATGAGAGCGATTATATTCGGGACATTGCACATCGTAAGTATGCCTGCCGTAAGGGGGACAAATTGTGGGATGCCTCCGAAATGGATGCGGACGCGGAAAAGGTGATCTCTGCGATTATGGAACGTAATGCCCATCTGCACTTTCTCGCAACAGGTCAGAGAATTGATGAGGAATGGTGGTGAACCGCCGCCCGAACAGCAAAAGTACCGGTAAAGGTTGGTCGATACAATGAGCACAATAAAAGAGATTTCAATCCGATGTGCCGTTTGCGGCATAAAGAGCAAACAGGCTGTATTGACCTCATACAGCCTGTTCGGTGAACCTGACTTGGATTTTCGGCCAGCTCCGATGCTGCGTTCAACGATGAAATATTGGTTGATGGAGTGTCCAAACTGCGGGTATGTAGCAAAAACTCTACGCAGATGGCCATGTGCTACTAAAGAAACCTTGCGCCAGATTTACAGCGGGCTGGATGCAAGCCTGCCTTTTTCCGCACATACTTTTCATAAACGGGCACTGTATTGCGAACATGTCCGGGACACCACCGGCGCGCTGCGTGCCTATCTTTGTGCGGCATGGGCCTGTGACGATGCGGAGGATGATATTCATGCTATGGCCATGCGGCTCAAATGCCTGGAAGTGGCGCAAAAAAAGCTGCATTGCTGCCGCCGCAGTAAATGGCGCAAGCACATGCAACTCATTGCTGACCTGCTACGCCGAACTCAGAATATAGCGGCCCTGCGCGATATGGACACGAATGACCGGCGGCTTGATTATACGACACGCGAGCTGTTGATTTATCAAAAGGCTCTAGCGGAAAAACATGATTTTTCAGCGCATAACCGGGCCGAGATCGACTTGGAGCCATTTGATGATTTTAATGAAAGAAAGTTCAGTGACGGCCCTGATCCGTCCTATGAGCTTGAAGCAGATCTGGCACAGGCACTGTCCATGCATCCAGATGACCGTGCAGAAGCATTGGAAAGGCTTGATTGCCTGCGTCCACATGAACTGAATCTGCCGTATCATGCGTATGACGCCGCGCTACGGCATCATCGGGGCCTGCCTGTAAGCACAGATAATCCATATGATGTCGAGGACATTGCCAAGGTTGTAACCAGCGAGTTTCTTGATATGATGGAAACCTTTGCGGTGCCGCATAGTATGGCGCGTGAGCGGGTTACGCTTCAAAACAAAACATGTATGGCTATACTGTATCAGCTTTATACCAGTCCGTATCTTGATCAAGAATGGAAGAATTATGCCAATGCGCAGGAACGATTATACCTGATGCGTATTGACGATTTGTTCTCCGATGATAGCTATCTGGTCGGATTGATCGAACCGAGAGCACTTGATAAGCCCAAATAGCTTTGCCGAATTCTCTGCGGTCCGCATACATCATTATATTGAAACGCCAAAGTGTAAATTCACCTTTGGCGTTTTTGGGTTTGTAACGATCGTCAGTGAGAGCAAATACAGGATAAAAGGCAAGGCGCAATTAGCGATATTACAGTTTTTTAAATGTTTTAGGGATAGCTCGTATGCATCCACGCGATTATTACATTTTTGACAGTTGAATATTTCGTATGAAAGAAATATAATAAGGAAAAGATGATACACTTGTGGAGGAAACCGTCATGGAATACATTGGCGTAAAAGAAGCGGCGGATACATGGGGCCTCACCGCACGGATGGTTCTCTATCACTGTACAAACGGTCGTATTGAGGGTGCTCGGAAAATCTCAAACGTGTGGTTGATCCCTAAGGACGCCGCCCGGCCTGAGGATGGACGAAAAAGAAACGGGCGCAAATTCTCCACGGCCAAAGTGAAAGGAGTGAAGGAATGATGGAAAACGCAGCAAATCAAGATATGCCGACGATGATCAATTATCGTGGGTTATCCGTCATCGTCTTTTCTCTATTTTTCTCCTGGCTGCTGGCCTTCCCCTTTGAAGGAAGGATATTGTACGCTCTTGCAGACTATCATAACATCTCGGCCGAGTCATTTGTTTTTGGAACAATGGCTGCGCATTTTGCCGGTTTGCTTGCCTGCGGTTTTTTTGTCAGGAATATGCGAACAGCTAAAAAGCTCATGCTTTTTTCCATTGCGTTTTGCATCGCAGCCTCGGTTGTGTTTTTCCGCCCTCCTTCCTTTCTTTGGACGGCGGCGCTGATTTTAGCGGCATTTCTGGTCGGCTGCTGTGTGGCGGCATGGGGTTTTTATTTCAAAGGCTGCACGCCGAAGAATGAGCGCATCAAGACTATGGCGGACGGACTTATCTTCTCTAACCTCCTGATGATTCTGCTTAACATGGCAACCATTCATATTTCCCCGCACATCGGGCTTGTTTTTTCTATGATAATGCTGGCAGCGGCGTTCCTATTCGCACTCAGGCTTCCTAAAGAGGAAGCGCTGGAACCTCCGGCTTCCGGGCAGGGAGAGATTTATGTCGGCAAAGCCAGCCCTCTCGCTTTTCTGTGCCTGTTCGTTGTGGTCATCACTATCAATTCCGGCCTCATGTATCAGGTGCAGGGCCCCGCATTCGCCCATCTAGAGTGGCTGACAAGCTGGTATTGGGCCGCGCCGTATATCGCAGCCCTATTCATCATGCGGAACCTGCCCCGAAAAACAAACCGGGCATATATCCTCTATGTGGCCATCGCCATGATCGGTCTTTCCTTCATCGCTTTTTTGGCGCTTGGTCGCTCATGGACGGATTATCTTGTGGTCAATACCCTGATGCTGGGAGCCTGCGGTGTATATGACCTGTTTTGGTGGAGCATCCTGGGAGAAATGCTGGAGCTGGACAAAAACCCCGCAAAAATCATGGGCGTTGGCCTTTCCGCCAATGTCCTAGGGGTTCTGTTGGGCGGGCTTATCGGAAACTCAATCGCAAGCGGACAAAGCCATAACCCCACCCTGCTGGCGCTGGGTGTGGTGTGCGTTACCCTTATCCTGCTTCCACCCTTACATACACGGCTGACCACCTTGCTCAAAAACCATGCCTACTTGACCACAATTACTGAAATGCCAGCCCAGGAACAAACCCGACTGATCTGTGAGTTCAGTATCACAGAAAAGCTCACCGAGCGCGAGGGTGAAATCGCGGCTCTTCTCATCAAGGGAAAAACCTATCGTATGATTGCCGGTGAGCTGCATGTAAGCGAAAACACCGTAAAAACCCATGTGAAAAACATTTACTCCAAAGCCGGAGTTCAGAGCCGGACGGAGCTGATGAATCTCCTTCTGGATATACACATCCCGTCCACAGAACCCGATAGTCCCTTATAAACAGCGGATTCCGACGCCCCTCACCCGAAAAGGTGAGGGGCTTTTTTGCGTAAAATCACCCGGCTTGGTGACGCGAACACAGCCCCGATTTATGTAAAATGAAGAAAACGCTGCATACCAAGGGGGGGATTTATTTGAAAAAAATTGCGTGGTACGCACGGTACTTTATGGCAACCTCCATTTTCTGCGCGGTCGCTTTTACGTTGGCGCTTATCCTGCAGCCGACCAATTGGAAGCCGTATGCAGTTGTGGCTTTGACCGTAGGACTCATTACCACTTTCCTTTTTTTCACCGTGCGTAAAAAGCTCACAGCCGCACGGCTGATTGTCGAGAATCAGATTCTCCATATTCAGCCCGCCGTCCAACGCGTTTGGGATAGCACAAAAGAAAGCGAAGCAAAGCCCTGCGAAACCGTCGAGATGTTCGTGTCCTGTTTTGGTATCCTGCTGGGCTCCAAGGTCATCAAGTTTAACCAGGAAGGTATCCGGCTCAAAGCCGTGGAGATCGGGCGGGATTATCTTTCTCTGGACTACGGCAGGGATACGGATATTCGCAGCATCAAGCTGATACATTCAAGACCCTGCAGCGACGTTCTTGAGGGCATCATTGAGAAGTTTCGTTATGAAACCGGGATTACTCCCACGATTGTACACTGAAGGAGGATTATTAATGGAAAACAAATTGGCAGCACAAACAAAATCATGCGCCACAAAAGCGGGCAGGCGTTTTCTTGCCCTGCTTCTGGCCTGTGTCCTGATTTTTAGCCTTGCCGCCTGCGGCGGACAAAAAACAGGTGGTTCAGAAGAAATCAAACCTGTTACGGTGGAGCGCGATCCGGAGCCGCAAGCCCTGAAAACCGCAAACGAGGCCACCGTCATTGCCCTGCGGCAGTATGTCTACGCAAGGCTTTTGACCGAAGCCTTCCTGACGGCGGATGCCCCCGCCATGACCGCAGAGGAACTGTCTGAAATGGCGGATGAGCTTCTCCTTGCGTGGGAAAACGCCGAACTCTTTTCTTCCACCGCAACGGAACTCACGAACCAGGCTGTCCTGCTGCTGGAGATGCCCACAGTAAAGCAGACGTCGGCTGTCGGTCAGCCGCAGGCCAGATTTATGACCCTTGCCGCAGCACCTTTGAACTTCTCTCTCGTGGCGTATGCGGCTGAAAGCGGAAGAAAAATTGATCCGCAGACATGGGCGGCGAACCTGACCAAGCAGTATGACGCCCTAAAAGGTGCGAAGCGGTATCAGCAGCTTGCCCAGCAGCTCGGCACCGACGCAAAAACAGCCTATGAGCAGATGGCGCTGGCGCAGAAGATTATCCACAATGCCGCCGAGCTGGAGGAAGCCGAGGGTGTGGTAAACGCTTATACCGAAAGCATCAATTACCTGCAAGGAGTAAAGACGGCCAGCAAGGTGGGCGTGTTCGTTGTCGGCACAGTAGTCACTGGCGGGGGTTCCCTGACAGCTCTGTCTACAAGTAGTTTCACATTGGCTCAGACCGCCAGCACCATCGTCGGCGGCGTGGACTGCGTCGTGGACATCGCGGCTACCGGGAGCAATATCATTTTGGGAGAAAATCATCAGGTTACGTTGGGTTTTGATGATGTGAAGAATAAGCTGGCTCCTGTTTCGGCGGTGGTGGGCCTCGCCTCCTTTAATTCGGCGGAAACCGGCGAACAGCTTGCCTATATCGGAGATACATTGGTGGACTGGTTTTATGAGGGAAAGGTCATGGGAGTGCAGGTAGATAGTGGAAGAACTGTAACCGCACGGATTTTTGACAGCGTGGGGACGGTGGCACTGAAATCTGCGCTTGAAAGCGCCGGATATGTATTCCCGGAAACCTCCAGAACACTGACGGAAATCATGGAGGAGATGGAAGCCGATCCCGTGGCCACCCTTGCCCGGATGGACGCCCTTGTCTCTCAGATGGCGGAGTTGGAGCGGACGGCGGGTATCCCGGAGGAAGCCATACCTGAGCCGGACAGCACCGAAAACACAACGCCGCAGGTTCCAAGTATCAACATGAATATCTTCGGACAATACACTGTTGTTTCCAACTATGGGGATGAAACCGAAACCACGACAGTAACCATAAAGAAGATTGGCGACGGCTTATTGTCCTGGATAGACGAGGATGGGGATGCGGAAACCCTCGTCTATAACCAGGAAACGAACATCATCCATGACGATTCCTCGGGGATTATGCTTCATATTGAGTTTTCCATGTCTGGCGGTACGGTAACCGGCAGCGGTTATATAAGCGGCACTTTATGGGATGAGCCCATAGAGGCAAACATTGCGCTCACCAAAACTTCAGACTGACGGCAAGGAGGGATGACCATGTACTGCAAGCATTGTGGAACAGCCCTGCCAGACGATATCCGCTTCTGCCCAGGCTGCGGAACCCAAACGGGCAACCAGCCGGACAGCCGTCCTGCTGCGGGGGTCGGGCGGATCGGCTATTCCGAGCGCATCCATGACCCGGCCTTTGCTCGGTATCTCAAGCACACCAATCGATGGTCGGCTATGTTCTCTATGATATTGGCTGTCGCCGCGGTCATTGGCTTTTACATTTACGGCGAAACCAGCCGTGAGATGGAAAACCCGCAGGCGATGTTCATCGGCCTGGGTATCGGAGGAATGTTTTTGCTGATTGCGCTCTATTCCATCATCGCCAGAAAAAGAAGCAAAACCTGGGACGGCGTGGTGGTTGACAAAACCGTCAAACAGAAAAACCGCCGCCATGACACCGGAAATAATGATTCCACCATCCACTATTACACCGAATATGCCGTTATCGTGCGGGATGAGCGAGGCAAAAAGCACCGTTTGACCGCCGAGGACGATATGACTGTTTTTGACTATTTTCAAGTGGGCGACCGAGTGCGCCATCACGCGGGGCTGAATTCGTATGAAAAATATGATAAATCGCGGGACAGCATTATCTTCTGCAACGCTTGCGCCACGCTATGCCAGATAAGCGATGATGTCTGCTTCCGGTGCAAATGCCCGCTGCTCAAATAAAGGAGGGTTTCATATGAACAAATTTTGTAAAAGCTGTGGCACGCAGCTAATAGACGACGCCAAATTCTGCGGCTCCTGCGGAGCGAAAACGCTGGAGGTTGAAGCTTCACCGCCAAATACGGTTCCCCAGGCTCCCAAGGAGACAAAACCCAGGACCCCGCCAAAGAAACTTTTGTTTTCCGCCGTGGCGGTTGTTTTGGTGATTGCGTTAGGGGCAGCCATTCTTCCAAGGCTGGGCAAGGAGGTGGCTAATACCGAAGGAACGACGGGTGACCTCAGCGCCTTTACTTATACTGAGCGGGACTATACGGCAAAAGCCAAGGAGCTTAAAGTCTCGCCGGAAAGTCCTTCCGCTTCTGCCCACGGAGTGACCATTCAGTTCGGGGAGTATGCCCTTGATGGGGATGAAACACTGAAAATACGGCAGCTCCCTGAAAAAACCGACAAGAATAACGGCGTAAAGGTTACGGCCTATGATTTTGAGCTTGGTGACCAAACCAATTTTGACGACGTGATTACCATCGCCATTCCCTATGACGCAAAATATGCCGAGGCAGGCGCGGAAAGCGAGTGCATCGGTGCGAAGTATTATAACCAAACCACCGGCGAGTGGGAGGGCGTTTACTACGAGGTGGACACCGAAAACCGTCAGGTGCTGATCCATACCACCCATCTATCCACCTACGGCGTGTTTCAGGTGAAAAATGAAAACACCCGCAAAGCCTACATCACCGATGTCTATGCCGTCGCGGGGCTGATGAACACAGGGAAATCCTTCGAGGTCATCAAGGAACTGGCCGAGCAGGGGCAACCCGGAAACGCCGCGTTTGAAGCGGGCTTCGAGGCGGTCAACTCGGCGGTGGGCAACACCGGCACCGCGCTTACGGCCATCACGCTGGGCGGGCAGTATGAAGGCGCACTGGCCGACGCGCTGGGCAAAGGGTCACAGCACCTGGGGCTGGCCCTTGCCGCAGTGCAGACCTGCTATGATTTTACTTACAACTTCTCAGATGACCAAGGTAAACTCAGCACCCTTTCCAACCTCGTCAAAAATGTTTCCAATAACGCAGTCGGCTACTTCGGCTCCGCCACGTTGCAGGTGGGCTTTGCCGCCATCGCCGTGTTCGATGTGGTTTTGTCCGAGGTTCAAAGCGATATGATGGAGCTTAAACTGGAAAACCTCGGCGGCGTATACCAGTATTACAACGATGTGGAGGCCCCGCGCTCCAATAAGGAGTGGCGCGCCATCTTTATCAAGGCCCTCCGGGAAAATGCGAATGACCCCGAAGCGGCGCAGCAGCAGATCAATCAGGAAATCGACAGCTTCTGCGACCGTTTCTGGAGCCTCGATTACGGCAAGGTCAAGGAAATTGCCGGAGTTTCCGGATTGAAATATTCATTTGACGAGCGGCAGTGGACAAAGGACCGTGAGGTGCTGACCGCGCAGTATCGGGAATATCTTCTGAATCGTTTACAGGCGCCGATGACCTCTGCGAGAAACTATCTTCTAAGTCAAGCCACGGAGCAAGCACAGCGCGAATTTGAAAAGCAGCTGCGCGCCCTTCAAGGGGAGCTGAACAAAACGGTTAAGGTTCAGATTATTGAACAGCCGGAGGAAGATGGCGAATATCAATACGAGGGCTATACCGTCCGCTTTGCACCCCTTTCGAGCAGTGCAAACGTCAAAAACTGGACCGGAAAAATGCCAAAGGGCGGCGAGATGAACACCTCGTTTACCGTGATCGGGCATATGCACTCGGGCGCGCCAAGCAGAGTGGAGCTTTATAAGCCCGGCGAGGATACGCCCGCGCTGACGGTGCCGTTCAAGGTGTCTTATCCGACCACCACAATCCTGCTATCCAGCAGCGGCGAGGATGAGCCGGAACCGGAGCAGCCCGGCGTGACGGAGGATGAACCACAGCAGCCCGAAGCCAAGGAATACGCCTGGGTGCTGGTGGAGACCGTTCATGAAACACGCCAGGCAAATATCGACAACTTAAATAAGGGCGGTGTTTATCAGGAAAGTGCATCCGCTTCACCGGGCAGTTATGCCCATACATGGAAGTATGTCGGAGAAAGCGACAATTATCCCGACCCCGATATGCTGCATGGGGAAAGCTTCGCTACACAGCTTACCATCACAGTCCCCCCTGCGCAGATTAAAGGTGGCGAAACGATAAATCTTAGCTTCAACCTCTCTTTCACCGAGCAGAACTTATCGTATTTTGATGGCCACGGAAGCGCACGGGCGGATTGGGGGAATCTGCGTTTCGCCAATTCCGACGGAAAGTACACCTTTGAGATTTATTCCTCTGTCAAGTACAGCGAGAAGAATGTTTCATCGGTCAGCGATACCATTTCTGCCGTAATTCCCGCAGGTTATTCAGAGGGAGACAGAGAAGAACTGTGGACAGGCGATTACACTGGCACGTACTATGTCTACGAATGGAAGCAGATCTCCTGATACTGTGCTTGGGCGGACAAGAGGGAGCGTGATGAGCGATATGAAGGAAGAAATCCGCTGGGAAATCAGCGTGCCCATATTTAAGAATACGGTTATTTTGAAACAGCTTGGGCTTGCCATCGGCATCCCCTTAGGCTTGGTCGCCCTTGTCATTGCGCTTGTATCAGGGATGAGCCGGGATACGCTGTATTCGCTTGGGCTGGTGGCTGCACTGCTCATTCTGACAGGACTTTTTATCATGGCAGTTTATCGGGGCAAATACGAGGCGGAGTTCGTACTGGACGGGAAAGGCATCCTCTGCCGGACACAGGCAAAACAAGCAAAAAAGAACCGAATCGTCAATACTTTGACCGTGATGCTGGGTCTGCTTTCCGGCAAGCCCGCAGCGGCGGGCGCCGGGATGCTGGCGCAATCGCAGCAGGAGGTCTTTCTCCGGTGGAACCGCACCACAAAGGTAAAATACAAAGCAAAAAGGCTCACAATCCTTTTGCGGGGCGGTTGGACAGAAAATATTGCTTTGTTTTGCACGGATGAGAATTATGAACAGGTTGAAGCTTTTGTGCGTCGGAATATACCGCTTCCCACGAAGGGAGACGACAGATGAAAAAGCTCTTGCCACGGATTTTAATTACACTATTGGGAACGGCGCTCATCCTTTGGGGAGCTGGCAAAATTGCGCTGTGTATCGTCGGTGAGCCGGAGACAGCCGTCGTAACCCATATTCGACGTGAAGGCGGGGAACGAACCGACATCAAGCCTGGCCGATACACTTACAACATCAGCTACACCTTTACGCTACCCGACGGCAAAGAAATAAATGGATTCACAAAGCAAATTTGGGATGGAGTATATCGAAAGGCAGATGGCACATCAACTGTGCAGATACGATATTTACCTGGCTTTCCGTTTTTCAGCGCACTGGAAAGTGATGTTGGAATGGGTGCTGGCCCGCTTGTTCTGACTATAGCCGGAGTCATTTTAGTTTTCTTGATGGCTAGATCTACAAAGGTAGATAACGGACACAAATAAATAAGCCCCGGGCAAATCCGGCAAAAGCTGGGGACGCAAAGCCGATGTTCTAAGGCACATAGACGATTTATTTTCTGATGACAGCTATCTGGTCGGCTGATTGAACCGAGAACACTTGATAAGCCCAAATAGCCTTGCCGAATTCTCTGCGGTCTGCATACATCATTATATTGAAACGCCAAAGTGTAAATCCACGCTTTGGCGTTTTTTCATCTGAAAGTATCTTTCTCAGGTAAGATGAACATATCAAAACGATTATTAAAAACTACTCATAAGGAGGAACGCCTCATGATTTATCTTACAGGAGATATTCACGCTTCCCATGGTATTGAGAGGCTTTCGGATAAAGGCTTCCCCGAACAAAAAGGTCTTACAAAATCCGATTATGTGATTATTTGCGGCGATTTTGGGTGTGTGTGGGATGGCGGCAAGCAAGATCAATACTGGCAGGATTGGTTACAGGAGAAGCACTTCACGACACTGTTTGTGGATGGCAACCACGAAAATTTTGACCTGCTAAACAGCTATCCCGTAAGCGAATGGAACGGCGGCAAAGTACAGTTTATACGCCCTCATGTGATTCATTTGATGCGGGGACAGATTTACATCTTAGATGGGAAAAGCATTTTTACGATGGGGGGAGCTGCCTGCCATGACATATGGAATGGCGTCCTCGATACAGATGACCCTGCGTTCCCCGTGAAATTTGATTATATGAAGAAGCGCAATATGTTCTTTCGCGTCAATCATTATTCTTGGTGGAAAGAAGAGCTGCCTTCGCAATCAGAGCTGGAGGAAGGTTATCAGAACCTTGCACGGCACAATTTTGCTGTGGACTATGTTGTCACCCACTGCCTGCCGGATAAATACCACTTGGCCTTTGATAAAAGCGAATATACAGCCGACAGCTTAACGCAGTTTTTCACTTTACTCGATGAAAAAGTCACCTGTAACCAATGGTTTTGCGGACACTATCACACAAACCGGATCATGGATGACAGGCACACCGTACTTTATGAAGCGATCGTCAGCGAGAGCCAGTGGGATACCGCAAATAAGGCAAAACGAAAACAGATGCTAAAACAAATCTCTTAAAGGGGGGCTGTGATATGACATACGCTAACTGGAGAAGCATGGACGATGCGGCCGCTATGCGGGGCGTGCGTCCCAATATGACTAGAGAAGAGCTGATAGAGGTCGCTTATGGGGCGCGTTCGGGCGCTGCAAGGAGAATTGCGGTTGTATATCTTGATGATCCTGAAATCACGCGAGCCTTTGCATTGGAAGATCGCGATCCTATGGTGCGGCGAGGTCTTACCCGTAGATTGACAGATGTAAAATCCTTGAAGCAACTGCTAGAGGACGCAGATTACTCTGTCAGAAAAGCGGCGGCGGATACGCTTAGAAAGCTTCAGGAAGAATGAATTGCCAAGATGTCTATTCACGTATTGGCAATTATTTGCCCGAACTTCTTGATACTACGGTATGGTATAGGTACACACCATACGGAGGAATTCAGTTATGAAGAAAACACTTATCGTATCCATTCTTTTTATGGCGGTAATCAGTCTTTGCGGCTGCTCAAGTACCTATGAAAGCAACGGCACTGTAACCGTAAAAAACGCAAAAGGAAATAAGGTTTCATATCAGATAGCAGAAATCGGAACGAACAGCGACGGCAAGACATGTGTTTATATCCAGGGAACGAAAGCTGCGGACGGTAAAGAAACCTCCGTATGCGCCTATGTAATGTCGGGTGTGGATTTTGATTGGGACATTTATGTTGGCGCATCAATTACTGTAGACGGCACGGTTTATGACGCACTCAGTACAACGCCATACCTGGCCACATTACCCGGAAATCTCGTTTGCTTTGAATACGATACCGATCAAACGCCGGATACAATCACGGTGTTTCATAGCGACAATCAGGAAGGCGGTGTTTCGGTTAATGTTGTCGAATTAGCTCTTGAACCTGTCCCTTACTGCCAGGGACTATCCACAGAAGTCAATTATGAACCGAACACGGGAGAGTAAAAAAGGTGATAAAAATGCTGATTTCCAAAAATCAAAATGAAGAGTATGGTTATGTGCCGTCCAACCCAGTTTTGCTAAACGGCTATGCGGATATACAGCACTTCTTTGGAGAATTGCACACCGAAAAAGGTTGCACGGTAACTTACAGGAGAATTGGATCGACGTTTGAGGCTCAAAGCAACCACATGATAGATGTCTTCGAAGTGTCGGGAGATAACGGCAACAAGCTTCTATATCTTGATGTTTATGGGGACGGCCAGTTCAAAGCTCCTAAAGGATATAAATTAGCAAATCCATCGAAACAGGACAGGTAATTTTCAAAGGCTCGCGCGCTATTGAAAGGCTGATTTTTACATTGCATAGATTCCTGAATTATTGCTTGACGCAGTGAAATGAACCGTCGAATGGGCGGCAAAGTAACAGCCCTTGATGTTAAACGGCGGTTGTAAAAAAACCGCCGTCCTCTTTAAAGTTATGGGTGCGGATGGCGTAGTTAGTGCGCCCATTTTTAAGAACACGGTGGTATAAGGAGGATACCACCGTGTATTTTTGTCCCTAACTGCCGTTATTCGTCAAAAAAAGCCATGCTTATGCATGGCAATATTGCGCACATGAATATGAACGTACATATCATATCATAGGAATTATAATCGCATTGACCCGGCTGACATCTGTCCAGCCGGGTCTTTTTGTTCTTGGCTCTGTCGGCTGCCGCTCCCCGCCTCCTCCGTTTCGATTTTCCCACTTCAAAAATCGAAACGGAGGAAAAACAAATGACAACGATCAATCTTCGGGATTACTACCCGTATTATACCACCGACTGTTTCATCGACGTACCCGATGAGGTTGCCGCTATACTGCGCGGCTTTGAGCTGCGGGAAGCGGCCTACCGCCTGCGTACATACCGGCACAGAGCCTATTATTCCCTTGACCGGGGCGACGGCATCGAGCATGACATCCTGTTCGTTTCCTTGTCTCCCTGCGAGATTTACGAGCGCAAGATGACAATGGAACAGCTTCACGCTGCGATTGCTTCTTTACCGGACAAGCAGGCCAAGCGAGTTTGCGCCCATTACTTCTTAGGCATGAGCAAGAGTGCCATCGCCAAAGCCGAGGGCGTAAACAAAAGCCAGATCACACGTTCCATCAACAAAGCCCTGAAAGGTATGGAAGTATTTCTAAAAAATTGTTTTTAGGGGTGCAACAATGACCTCAAAAATGAAATGGCTTCTGAAGGACTGACTTTTCCCTTCGGGTGAACCTTGAAAATTGAATAAAACGGCAAACCGGATACAAACCGCAAGTAGCGGCATACAGGGAGCCGGGCGGCGGGCGCGCCACGATGTTTCCAGCCAGGAAGGGAGTGGTCTTTTCCCCAGGGCAGAGGAAACGGAGCGAGAAACGCCAGCGCCGCAAGCAGGGCAGCGTCCAACGGACGGCGGCGGCCCTGCGGCAAGTATGTGTATGTAATGAAACTTCCGTTCAGTCACAGTCCGAGCGCGAAAAAACCGTCGCAGGCAATGAGAACGGCCCGCCATCAGAATGGGGGGAGGTGCAACGCCTATGAGGACAGGAAAGCCGCCTGTCCGTCCGGTTAAGCCCATGAGGATAATCTCAAAACAAACAAGTATGGTGTGGGGTATGCCCAAACGAGGGCATACCCCATTTACTGCCTACCATATGGGCAATGGAGGTGCTATATGCAAAACGACAGTCAGTTGAAAATCACTGTTGTATCAAATAGACCATCTGAACAGGCACTCAAAAGTTTTCAGAAAAAGCTATACCAGCTTCATAGAAGTGACGAGTTGAAAAAAACGAATTGCTCCGCTTATAACAGCAACATTACAAAAAAACCGTAAGCACCCGTCCGCATCTTTGACTATACCCATATCCAAATTGATAATGGATTACAAGAGATTGATTTTCCTTTTCACAATATCAGGTGAGCTTATCGCTGCCATGTTGCAGCGCAGTTGCTTTGCCGAGGTTTGGAGGTGAGCATATTGGATTTGGAAAACAGAAAATACATAATCCGATATGTTGCTATATATATCAGGAAATCCCGTGCCGAAAGCATGGAGGACTTGGAAAAGCATCGAATGGTTCTCACAGAGCTGTGCAAAAGGCATAACTTCAAATATGTTGAATACATCGAAGTCGGAACGTCGGACAGCATTGATCTACGTCCAAAAATCTGCAAGCTGCTCAAAGAGGTTGAGGAAGGCGTATATGACGCCGTATGCGTTGTCGAATATGATAGGCTGGGGCGTGGTGATCTCGGAGAGCAAGATCGGATAAAAAAAGCTTTCCAGAAATCTAATACCTTTATTATCACGCCGGATAAAATCTATGACCTGAACGACGATGTTGATGATACATATGCCGATTTTAAGGGATTCTTTGCGCGACAGGAATATAAGATGATAACCAAGCGGCTGCGCCAGGGCAAAAAGATCGGCGCAAGGCGTGGACAATGGACAAACGGAATTCCGCCGTTTCCCTATGTCTATCAGCGGTATAAAGAGAAATTCAATCCCAAAGGCATCGTCGTTGATGACGACAGATACGAGGTTTACAGAAGCATCATAGAAGAAGCTCTCAATGGAGCGCCCCCACAGAAAATCGCAGAAGCCCTGAATCGAAAAGGAATTTTGACAGTCAAATCAAAATACTGGAGCGGAGTAACGATCCAGCGGCTATTGATAGATGAAACACATCTTGGTAAGATTATCAGTAACAAGACGCAGGGCGATGGACATAAGACGAAACGTCCCAACGCAAAAAGCCTGAAAGTCTTGCCTAAAAGCGAGTGGGTAATCGTTGAGAACTGCCATGAAGCGGTAAAGACCCAGGAAGAACATGACAGGATTATTCAGTTAATCAGCAGCAGAAATCTGATCGGCACCAAAGCGCGTCATCAGACTTATGCTTTTTCCGGGCTGGTTAAATGCGAGAATTGCGGTCATTCTCATACTTTCTATGTAAAGCGAAACGAACTTTTTATGAAGCCGTGCTGGTACACCTACCCTACGGGGGAAAAGTGCCGCAACGAAGGGATCAGGGTTTCGGTCATTGAAAATATGGTTCTTACGGAAATTGAAAAATACAAGGACGCTTTTATTGCCGATATGCCTGAAACCGAGGATGATACATTAAGCGGCATTCAGGCGTTGATTACCGAACACGAAGCGAGCCTTCAAAAACAGATACGGGCCTTGGAGATCGTAAACGACGCTTATGAGTACGGTGATTATAGCCGCGACGAGTGGTTAAAGCGAAAAAGGAAATGGGAAGAAGAAATCTTCAATACGAAGAATACTCTGTATGATCTGCAAAAACAGGCCAAATCCACCGTTCAGATTACAAATGCCGATCGGCAGACCTTGCTGACAGCTTTTTACGAGAATATCACCCAAACAACCGACCAGGCTGCTCGCAATGATCTTTACCGTACCATTATTGAAAGGATAATCTGGCGAAAAGTTGGGGACGATATAAAGGTATCTATAAAATTCAATTAAGTGCGGATGCGTTTCACAAATGCCGCGTTCGCGTAAAGGAGGTGATTCTGTGGACAATCAAACGAAAATACCCAATAGGTTAATCAAAGAAAAATCTCCTTATCTGCTGCAACACGCTTATAATCCGGTGGATTGGTATCCTTGGGGAGAGGAAGCCTTTGAGAAAGCACGGCATGAAAACAAGCCTGTTTTCTTATCTATTGGGTATTCGTAGTTTGTCTACTATGGCCGACATGTCACTGGTGCCATGTGATGGCGCACGAAAGCTTTGAGGACGAGGGCGTAGCAGAAATACTCAACGCATTCTTTGTTCCAATAAAGGTCGACAGGGAGGAGAGGCCGGACGTAGACGAGGTGTACATGAGCGCCTGCCAGACGATGACGGGCAGCGGGGGATGGCCTCTCACAATAATAATGACGCCCGGCAAAAAGCCATTCTTTGCGGGCACATACTTCCCCAAAAGAACGGCGTACGGACGTATGGGGCTATTAGAGCTGCTTTCTAAGGTATCCGAGTTGTGGCGGGATAAACGGAGCGAGCTTGAGCAGAGCGGCGAGGAGATAACGGGCATATTGTCTGAGCGTACTCATCGCTCCGGGATCGCCGATACGGAAAAGATAATAGAAGAAGCGTACGTGCATATGCGCGAATCGTTCGACGAAGCGTACGGCGGCTTTTCACAAAGCCCGAAGTTCCCTACGCCTCACTACCTGCTTTTTCTGCTTAACTGCTGGAAAGCTTACGACAGACCGGAGGCGCTCGCCATGGCACAGAAGACGCTGGAATCGATTTACCGCGGCGGTATATTCGACCACGTTGGCGGCGGGTTCTCACGGTATTCCACCGACCGCAAATGGCTGATACCGCATTTTGAGAAGATGCTGTACGACAACGCGCTGCTTATGCTCAGCTTTACAGAATGCTTCGCCGCGACGGGCAAACAGTTTTGCCGCGAGGCCGCAAAGAAAACCGCTGAGTACCTTGCGCGCGATATGCGCTCGCCC
>JAEZKL010000106.1 GCA_023415475.1 Bacillota bacterium
CCTCCCCTGTAAGCATTAAAGAATTGGATTTATCAGCGTCCGCTTCAATAACTATTCGCATCGGTAACAAACCAGATGCTCAATTCATCGGGGGTTTTAATCTTTTCGGTGAAAAATTCGGAGACTATGCCCAGAACATTATACTTTCTCTGGTTTATTAGTATTTAACAATATTACAATCCCATGCAAATAGGCTTGCATCATATTACCACTGATACAAGCCTGTTTTATTAATAAGACATATTATGTTATTATCCGCTCTATTTCACAAACTGCCTACCCTCATGGTCTCGTATATTCACAGGTATAAATCAGCTGTGATATCGGCACGATCTCATAATTCTTTTCATGAAGACCGATTATGATCTTTTCCAGGGCTTCTGCGGTATATTTTGGCTATAGGAGGAGCTTCGCATCACCTATGATAATTTACGATAACCATTCCATTATTTAAACATTCGATATGCTTCCTCATACAATTTTCCAATCTGAAGCATCATTTCCGGTACCTCATCAAGTACTTCCTTGTTATCACATACATACTCTACAATCCTGTCTGTAATACTCTGAAATAATTCTCCGCTCCAATCTATTCCTTTTATATCAGTCATCTACTTCTCAATCTGCCTTCCCATCTGATCTACCTTATATTCTCCGGTATAAATCAGCTGTGATACCGGCACGATCTCATACCCCTTCTCCTGAAGGCCGATAATGATCTTCTCCAAGGCTTCCGCCGTATATTTTGCACCGACATGCAGCAATAAGATTGAGCCGTTCCCCAACTTTCTATTATCCAAGGTCTTACTAAGGATACTGTTCACGCCGTAGTCCTTCCAGTCCATACTGTCACCGTATGCAACAACTTTAAAATGTTTATGCGTACTTGCAGCATTTGAATTGTTGCTGTGGTATGGACAAAAGAGATTTAGGAATAAAAATAGGTCAATAAAAGTGTTCTGATTTAATTACATAAAGAGTATCACGAATAGCACGAGAGGTTATACTTGATGCAATTATATTAACCAGGTACCCTATTATCATGTATGAAAATACTGGGAGTACAGGAAAGGCAACACTGATAATGGAATATACGAAACAATAAACCAATATATACGATATAAAAATAGTCATTCCGTATGTGCACAGCAATGTAATAAAAGCATACCATACGATTGCAAGTATGATAATGGCAATAATAATAATCCAAGAAATCATGTTGGCAAACTTTCCTTTTTCTTTTAAGTTTTCAAGAAATACTTGAACAGGCCTTACAAGAATATATGTAAATGGAGACGCCTCAAGCATTCCCACCGAATAATAGCGGATAAGTTTATTTGATATATATTCCACCAATAAAATCTGTGCTGCAAACGTATATAGTATATTATTGAGCTTTAATAAAATACTATTGTGCGTGGCTTTCTCAATAATGAGAAATATCCCTGGGACCAACATTACAACAAAAAATGAAGCAAACATCATAGTTGATCCATAACTATCCATGTTTTCTACTTGCTCATTAATAACGCTACCCGTTTCTTCAAATATCATTGAAATAATACTTGACCAATTTTCGACTCTATGTGATATAAATAAAAAAACGTATAAGCAAACAGCTATAATCAACAAAGCAACCTGTAACCAAGTATATACGCTATTGCTAATAGCGACCGTTGGAACGATCTCATCCAATAAACTGCAATCATCATCGTCATCCTCTTTTTTTATATATATAAATAGATTTACGACAATCCATAGTAGAATGAACAAAGCAGTTGATTTTAAAATAATTGAAGTACTTATTTCTTTATTGCCCACACTCGCTTCAAACACAAATATTAACAAAATCGTAAGTAGACATTTTTTCATTACTATACCTGTAGTGGTTGTCATGTCCTTGATTATAAAAATGTAAAATAAATAAAATGTGAGAAGTATACCTAAAACAATGATAAACCCACCCCTAACACGGTTGGCTTTTAAATATGTATTTATCAATGAAATATATTTTGATATTAATGAGACTGTGAGTTCGGCAGTCTTTTCTACAGCATCGCTTTTATAGTTATTTACATAAGATAGTACAATACAAATAAATCCCAATACTTCTCCTGCAATTTTTAATGCAATCTCAGGAAAAAAGTCCGTGTCATGCATCATTTTTTCAACAAAATAAATCCAACATAGAATGAATATAAAATATATATACGAAACATAATTAACAAACTGCGAATGATTAACGCTGTGATTTAAATTATGTAATAACATACTTATGCCCATTACGATATCTATTACCAATAAAGCTAAAACCGCAATTACTACAGTTATTTTACCTCGATTGTCAGTATCATTAATCTGCTTTAGTCTATCCCTTATTTCATTAATCATAATGTACATTCTCCTTGGTATTATTAGTACGTATTTTATATATACACAGTGTTTTCTATAATCAATACCAGTTGTCATATTTTAGTTGTTTATATATTTACAACGAAAGCACTCAAAACATACACTCATAGTAAAATTGATACGTCGCTTACGTTTGTCATTGCTTCCTTTCCTTATTATGCTGTCTGAACCATAAGTTCTGCCCTGATTTCCAAGCCATAATAGGAACTACTACAAATAAAAGAAATGCAGCAATTTTCAAAGCAAATAATACTGGATGATCTTTCTTATCTCTCTTCATATTATATTTCTCCTTTTCGATTATCTTTCTCCAAGAGCCATCACGGTAAATATGTAGATACTCATTATACCTGTAATGACTGTGGTATTGCAAGTACTCCAGCAGAACCTATTAACATAATTACAGATATTGCAAACTCTATCTACGCCCTGCAGGGAGTCAGATTGATACTCTCTTTTAATGATTCTGGTTATATGTCTTAATATCTACTTTCCAATTTGCCTTCCCGTATGATCCACCTCATGCACTATAACAGAAAAAGAAGGACATTTCTGTCCTTCCTCTAAATGGATTTCATTATAAGCCAAGATTCACGCTATTTCCCGCTCTGCCTTCCCGTATGATCTACAGTATAATCCCCTTGATATATCAGCTCCGATACCGGTACCAGCTCATACCCCTTCTCCTGAAGGCCGATAATGATCTTCTCCAAGGCTTCCGCCGTATATTTTGCACCGACATGCAGTAATAAGATTGAGCCGTTCCCCAACTTTCTATTATCCAAGGTCTTACTAAGGATACTGTTCACGCCGTAGTCCTTCCAGTCCATACTGTCCACATTCCACTGGATTGTATAATAGCCGCATTCTCTTGCCGTTCCGACTAGCATATTATTATAGTCCCCGTAAGGAGCACGGAATAGCTTCATCTCAATTCCTGTCAATTCCTTTACCCGGTTATGAGCCATCATAATCTCTTCTTCACATACTTTCTTAGATAATTCCGACATCTGCTTATGATTCTCACTATGATTCCCTAAATCATGCCCTGCTGCCGCAATTGCCTTCACATCCTCCGGATATTTTTCTACCCATTCCCCAGTCATGAAAAAGGTAGCTTTTACATGATATTTATCCAGAACATCCAATAATTTACTCGTATCTTCGTTAGTCCAGGCCGCATCAAAGCTAAGAGAAACCTTCGGTTCCACTAGATTAACACTATAAATCGGCAGGTCATTCTTTGTACTTAAGTTAGTTACTGTGACTGCTGTCGGAATAATCCTTATGCCAAAGCCAACTATCATGATAATGCTTAAGACAACAATTCCAACCTTAATAAATAAGGAGGCATAGCTCTCCTTCGTTGCCTGTGTCTCCATTGATTGTTCAAGTGCCGGTTCCTGTTGTTCTTCCAATAACTTCTTACTATCCATAGCCCCACCATAAGAGATCTGTGTTATTACAATATATTGGGAGAGCTAGGCCGATATACATAGAACAGCAAGGGCACTGCAAAATCATTATGATTTCATTAGTCGATTCATTATCTCCTGACCGGTTGGCGTTGCCGCTAACCCGCCTTCCCCTGTTTCTTTTAAGGATCTTGGTAAAGCTTCACCGATTTCCCTCATGGCATCAATTACTTCATCCGGCGGTATTTGACTAAGAATTCCTGCAACCGCCATATCGGCACTGGCAATGGCATTCACCGCTCCGACGACATTGCGCTTTACACAGGGCACTTCTACTAAACCACCAACCGTATCACATACCAATCCCAACAGATTTTTTAATGACATTGCAGCCGCATGTGCTATACTCTCATTATCTCCACCATTCAGATAGGCTAACGCACCGGCTGCCATAGCGCTGGCAGATCCAATCTCCGCTTGGCATCCTCCTGCCGCTCCCGCTAAAAAGGCTCGTGCCGCGATTACTTCACCAATTCCCGAAGCTACATACATTGCCTCTACCATTTGCTGTATCGATGCATGATATTTCTCTTCATAGCTTAGCAACACTGCAGGGATGACTCCACAGGAGCCGGCCGTAGGTGCTGCTACTATCTTCTTCATACAGGCATTGGATTCACCCATTTTCAATGCTTTCGCGATGACTTCACCGATAAAAGGTCCACTAAGAACCCTCTCCTCCAGGATGGCACGGTTCATTCTGGCTCCATCCCCTCCAACCAGCTTACTAGCTGACTTTAATCCTTCGTCATAAGCTGCATCGGCATTCTTCATGGTCAGGTAAAGCTGCTTCATCTTATCGATTGACTCCCTTTCAGAAGTCATTCTCTCCTCTATATCATCCTCCAGGATCACCCTCCAGAAGGGCTTCTGATGCTTATCACACTGATTTAATATCTCTTCCAGGGATCTAAAACTCATTTTTCTCCTCCATACTAAGATAGGTTACTTTTTTTACTCCTTCTGCTTTACGCAGTACTTCGATAACCTCCATCGGCACCTCCTGATCACATTCGATGATCATGACTGCATTCCCGCCTCTCTTATCGCGGTAGATACGCATCGTCCCAATATTCACAGCCTTTTGACTTAATACTGAGGTAACCAGTGATACATGTCCGGGTTTGTCTTCATTATTGACGATTAAGGTGGGATAACATGCACATACATCTGCCTGGACACCGTCAATTTTATTAATTATGATAGCTCCCCCTCCGATGGAAGAGGCTACAAGCTCAAGCTTATTACCTTTTACCCCCTCAAGCTTTAACAGCACTGAATTCGGATGTGCATCCCTAAGCTCTATACCGGCAAATTCATACACTAATCCATGCTCCTTGGCAAAATGGAAACTATTCGGTATTCGTTCATCATCCGGCTTCATCCCAAGTAATCCGGCAATCAAAGCCTTATCGGTGCCATGTCCTTTGCCGGTAGCTAGAAACGATCCATGTAGATACAGCTTTACCTGCTTAATTTCCTCGCGTAGAAGCTGTCTTGCCGTAAATCCTATCTTTACCGCACCGGCTGTATGGGAGCTGGAGGGTCCTACCATAATAGGTCCCATAATATCGAACACATTCATGGCTATTCCTGCCTTTCTTTTCTTTCGATTTCTTCAGCTTTATTATAACCAAAATCATCCGCCTCATCAATCCTGTTTTCGACAAATATTTTAGTTTAAAAGTGCTTCCGATCAGAAAAGACCGAAAGCACCAGATAACCTCATTTTATTTTAATCGATAAATCACTTAAATACTATATATGGTCATGCTCCCGGGAGCTTTTACGTTCATTTAAAATAATTCGATCAAGTACCGCTTTATATACCAGAATGATCTGTGCATCGATATAGCAAAACTTGTTCGCTATGAATTCGTAAGCTTTATAGATAAAGGATACGTTGATCAGTACCAAAGCACCGATGGACAATGCAGGCTGATGTATCTTTGCTATGATGAAGATGCAAGCACATAGATAAAATAAAAATGCAAAAAAGAAATTCTTACTAATCTTAAAAGCCAGTACCATCGTGTCATTCAGTCGGTTATGCATTTTCGTAATTACTTTTAAATCTCTATATTTCAGTTTTTCATACATATCATTATAAATGGTTTGGCTATCACTAATCTTCGTCTCCAGATTCTTTTTTATATAAGAACAGTAACGATGGTAATTTGCTTCACCCAGTTCTTTGCTGATTAATTTTTTAAACACATTTGACATAACATCACCTACTCTCATTCTATGTGGGCAGACTTCCTATTGGATTTTTATATCATATTCATAATTTGTTGTCCAGTATCATTTTTTACGAACTCTATAATACTATTATTCTCTAAGGACATAAAATAAAACACTGCAATTACTGTCACAATTACCTAATGTAGCTATATCTTATATCGGATGAATAATATATTCCTATCTACATTTTTCGATTTTTTTTGGTATAAGTCGAAATATTAACAGAATGTTCATAATATATCCATACAAAAAACATATATGTCAATTATAATAAAAGCAAGTTAAGAAGATAACTTATTGAAGATTTACAATTTAATATTGCTAACAAGATAATTTTTTTCATAAAATAAGCCCGGCAGCTACCCTCCCCCCTCTACCGGGCTTCTCCTCTTTTTATAGGATCAAACACCGGAATGAATACTTCTCGAACCTTCCGCTGTTATCAATAATCTGCTTCTGATGAGATGGTATTATGCTCCATCTCTTTTTTCATATCTACTAATAGGAGTAACGCGCTTTCATACTGAAAATCTTTGATTTCTGCCAAGGCGTGCTCCATCACTGTTTTACAATCCGGTCGTCCTCTTTTCATCAGAAGCTCTAGTTCACCAAGAATTGCTGCATAATCGAATCTCTTGATATAATATATGACTTTAGTCAGACTTTGTTCATATTCCTCTCTCGTCATAGGAAGGTCAGGAAGCTCCTCCTGAGACAGTTCTCTGCTTATCCTATCATACGCTTCGATAGCAGCCTCCAGCCTTTTATAAAAATCAGCAATACGCTTTGAACAATGGTTTTCATAAAAATCCAACACATCCTTCTGTAATACAGCCTGTTCTAATTTCTTTGCTGTTTCAGCCAACTCCAACGCCCCTATATTGGCAAATACGCTCTTCAAATTATGCACACCGATGAGCATATCACTCAGCTG
Organism: Bacillota bacterium; assembly: GCA_023415475.1. Lineage (GTDB taxonomy): Bacteria > Bacillota > Clostridia > Lachnospirales > Lachnospiraceae > Mobilitalea. The sequence continues at coordinate 7,066 of JAEZKL010000106.1, forward strand.
CCTATTCTCATATCCTGACTGAACCATATGGAAGCAGGACCTGATATCTTTGAGTGATACCTTAAGGATATTAATATAGTTCATTGGGTCGCCTACCGCATATCGTAGGCCGACCTCGTAGTTGATTTCACTTATTTCATGAATTAGCATCCTAATCAGTGAAGCATGATCTTTATGCTGAAGCGTCCTATCCGGGGCTGAAAGCTCCCTGACAGACAGCTGAGGGCACCACTCTCTTAAGATAGCTGTAAGCTCCACCAATCCCAGCGGTTTTGAGTAAGTGTCGTTAGCCCCGGCTAACTGATATTGCTTACTGATTTCTTCTGTTATATTCGATGTAAGAGCGATAATGATCTGCTTATATGGAACAGACCTTTCACGAATTGCTTTCGTTGTCTGCACACCATCCAGATTAGGCATAACATGGTCAAGAAAAATGATATCGTAATTCTTAGCATTCATCATCTCAAGCGCTTTCATACCGCTATCAGCCTGGTCAATATTGATATCAAATAATTCTAGCATATTTGACAATACTATAGTATTGACTTCATTATCATCCACAACAAGTGCATTGATCACTTTTTCTTTCATATCTCATTTCCTATCTCCTATTAACAGGCATTATTCGCGTTTCACACATTTACTTATTTGTGAATGAAAAAAACAATAATTTATACTTTTATGTATAGTAATAATTTGATATAATGGTCGTTAGGAATTTAAGAATAGGCTATTTTGTTTTACTTAGCCAAGATAAAAATATCCAGGAGGTAAAAAAATGTCAAATGTAACTATCATGGATCACCCTTTAATCCATCACAAATTGGGTATTATGAGACGTAAGACCACATCAACGAAGGAGTTTCGTGATCTTGTATCCGAGGTTGCTATGCTAATCTGTTATGAAGCAACCAGAAAGCTTGCTCTTGCCGATATTGAGATCGAAACACCGCTTGTTAAGACTACCGTGAAGGAAATCGCAGGCAAAAAGCTTTGCATCGTACCGATCTTAAGAGCCGGACTTCATATGGCAGATGGTATCTTGAACTTAATCCCCAGTGCAAAGGTTGGACATGTTGGCTTATATCGTAACGAGGAGACCTTAGAACCGGTTGAATATTTTTGCAAACTACCTTCTGATGCCGCAGAACGTGAGATTTTCGTAGTAGATCCGATGTTAGCTACCGGTGGTTCTGCTGTAGCTGCTATCGATATTCTGAAGAAGAGAGGAATTACTAAGATCCATTTCCTCTGCCTTATCGCAGCTCCCGAAGGTGTAGAACGCTTAACAAAAGCGCATCCGGATGTTGAAATATATATTGGAAACCTTGATGAGCGATTGAATGAAAAGGGTTATATCTTACCCGGTCTCGGGGATGCCGGAGACAGAATCTACGGCACCAAATAACAGAAGCATCTTCGTCATACCGGCTGGTAGTAATCGGTATGAATGAAATAGGGGTGTTGAAACAGATGGAACCGATCATTATTAGATTCCTTACTGTTCTCAGCACCCCTCTTTATTCTTGATTAATGAACACAGACATGCTGGCATTCATTACTATTCTACAGCAGATATCGATGAAACCGTCTTTCTATCGGTATTGTTTTTCTCTTATATGGTAGAAAACTTATAGATCGTAACCGAGTCAAATTCCTTACCGGCCTTCAGCATACAGGAAGGAAAATTCGGGGTATTGATAGAATTCGGGAAGAACTGAGTCTCAAAGCAGACACCACATCTCTTACCATATACGGCACCATCCTTACTGTTATTCACAGAGCTAAGCATATTACTGGTATAAAGCTGAATACCGGGAAGGTCTGTAAATACCTCCATCTTTCTGCCACTCTTGTCATCAATCAGCTCAGCTACCTTCTCCACCTGAGTACCACTGATATCCAGAACAAAATTATGGTCATAGCCACCTGCCACTACTAAGGGTTCATAATCGACATCAATATCCTGCCCTATCCTCTTAAGAGTTCTAAAATCCATAGGAGTACCGGTCACATCCCACATCTCACCCGTCGGAATCAGATCCGGTGTTGTAGGAGTAAACTGATTCGCTTTAATCAATACCTTATGATCTAAGATAGAACCGGAATTGTGTCCGGACAGATTAAAGTAGGCATGATTTGTTAAATTAACAACCGTATCACGATCGGATACCGCCAAATATTCTATTACAAGCTCATTTGCTTCGGTAAGGCTGTAGGTAACCGAAACATCAAGATTACCGGGAAAGCCTTGTTCCATATGAGGACTTAATCTTGAAAACTCAATGCTTGCTATATCATCATCTTCATACACTTCTGTCTCGTACATGAATTTATTATAGCCAACAAAACCGCCGTGAAGATTATTCTTACCGTTATTCTTGTCCAGCTCATAGACCTTACCATTCAATTCAAATCTGGCATCACCGATACGGTTCGCATGGCGACCGATAAAGGATCCGAAACCGGAAGGATTCTCTTCGTAACCAGCCAGATTCTCAAAGCCCAAATTAACATCAGCAAAATTGCCCTTTGCATCAGGAACAATGATGCTCACAATATTAGCTCCGTAATTTGTAAATGAAACCTTCATGCCATTTTTGTTCGTCAGAGTGTATAAGGTTGCTTCTTCCCCACGCACAGTTTTTCCAAATGATTTCTGCGTAATATTCATGTTTCTTTCTACTCCTTATCATTCATAAATTACTCTTAGCTTATAATTATAACATAATAGTGTAAAATATCAAATATTTTCTTACTTAATATTATATCACCAAAACCATTGATTATATGTGAACGTTTCATGAATAATACAACCATGTTTTGAGTAATGGCGGTGTTATTATTAATCCCATTCATGAAGTACCGTGGAGCAAATGTTGTGCCACTGTTATTGATAAATTTGGAGTGTGTTGGTGGATTTCAATTTAATTATTAATTAACCTCCATGGTTGACACCCCCGGACTTCAATGCTATACTCTTATCTGATACTAACATATCATCATGGTATAAGTGGAAGCTGCAGTACAATATATTGTAGCCGCTTCATAATAGGGAAACAGGTGATAATCCTGTACGGTCTCGCCGCTGTAATTGGGGAGTTCGTTTTGGCAAGGTAATACCTTGTATCGTATCACTGGCAGTCGATAAGCCTAAAGGCTTATGAATTATGCCGGGAAGATTCAAAACGAATGTTGATCCATAAGTCAGAAGACCTGCTTATACCGGTACCAAGAGCTCCACGAGGTTTGGACAAGGGTGCAATAAAGTCACTGTTTATAACAGTCTTCTTTTATTGTCCTTTTCCTGTTTGTGGGTAAAGGATTTTTTTATTGCAGCAAAAGGGAAAATAAAATCTCCCAATTACTTTATTAAAAATATCTATATTCGAAGGGAGATTAAAATCTCCCAATCACTTTATTAACAACATCTATATCTGAAGGGAGATTTAAGATGAATCAAAACAAGAATTTACTGAAACCATTCATTGCCTGTGCGGCACTGGCCGTTGTGATTATTGTGATGCTAATGGTTTATAATCAATTCAAACCCGAAACCAATCAGGGTGCGAAGGAAATCACGATCGAGGTAGTAATCCCCGAAGAAGAGACAGAAGTATTTACACTCCATACAAATGCAGAGTATCTTCGACAGGCACTGGAGGAGGTGAATCTGATAAAGGGCTCGGAAAGTGATTACGGTTTATTTATTACCGAAGTAAACGGACATATCTCAGATGATACCAATCAGGAATGGTGGTGTATTACCAAGGAAGGGGCTCAGGTAAACAACGGTGTTGATACAATAGCAATCGCTGATGGTGATAAATATGAAATCACCCTGACTGTTGGCTTCTAATTTTTAATCTAACATTACTTAACGGAGAAAGCTATGAGAATAAAATATATTGCATTAATCGGTATTATGAGCGCCATATTGGTAGTCGTTCAGGTAGCTCTTGGCTTCCTTCCAAATATAGAGCTGGTTTCCTTGCTTATCATTATATACACCCTCGTGTTTGGCAGGAAAACACTATATATTATCTATGTATTTGTAGCGGTAGAGGGTATCATCTACGGGATTGGCCTATGGTGGATTAATTACCTTTATATCTGGACCATCCTTTTTACAATTGTAATGCTGCTGCGTAAACAGCATTCACCCTATATCTGGGCAATCATATCCGGCTTCTTCGGCCTTAGCTTTGGTGCACTCTGTGCGATTCCCAATCTGTTCATAAGCGGGATTGGTTCTGCCGTAAGCTACTGGATTGCCGGTATTCCTTATGATATTATTCATGCCGCAGGCAATTTTGTCGTAGCCCTTCTTCTCTTCCATCCTCTGTATCAGGTGTTGGACAGAATCAATAAAAGAACTACAAATATGAATTAAGTTATTTTGTATGGTGCAGTTTTTATGAAAGAACAAAGACTCATCCCAATGTGAACTTCGCTCACATACCGGAGGGCTCTTTGTGTTATAGGATGAATATCCTATAACACAAAAAAAGGTTATCCTTAAGGAAAACTCCTTAAGGATAACCTTTAATCAATTGTTTCAAACAATATAGCCATTTCTTTATAAACTTATTTCTTATCAAAACAAAATTTATATTCTAGAAAAAGGTACACTGTAAACCCAACATTGATTATAATCTTGTTACGTTAGTTGCCTGAGGACCCTTAGC